>NZ_MXQD01000031.1:0-146573 GCF_002165585.1 Paenibacillus sp. MY03
CATTGTACTCGAAATTTCATACACATCTGCATCAGTTGCGCCTCTATTGCAGCATTGTACTCGAAATTTCATACACCTGACGGCGGCACAAAAGGTTGAAAAATCTAACAGACACCAGCGACGTTATTTGTCCGATTTTCGACCTCTCCCCACTCTAAAGGACAGGACCGGCGCTATTTGGTTGTTAGGGAGCCAATTTTCGCAAGGATGCTGCCAATAAGGTCGTGTATGTCCGATAGATTTTCGAAAACCTAAAAAATCGAACAATAGCGTCATTTATGTCCGATAGACGCTGAGTGACTGGACGCTTTGAGTTTTTGAATTACCTTCAGGTGATTTTTTTCGAAACCGACATAACGAGGGGCTTAGTTGAAGGAGCGAACAGATCTCAACGACACTTTTGTTCGTTTTTTGTTTGAAACAAACTTCGAGCATCGAATAGGGAGGGGGAACAAAGAAACCCCGATCGATGAGGTGAAAAAGTATGCTTCGTTTGCCCCATAGTCGGGTCGAGCCCCGAATGAGGTAAAAAAGTATGCTTCGTATTTCTTCTCCCCATTGTTTATCAAACGTTAATCATTTCCCAACACTTTGTTTATTTATTGAAAACCGGCTATTCACAACTTCAGTTTATGATTAGAAAAGTCATAGACAGCCTGTGGCCACAACAATAAGGGAGGATTCCTGAAACGTGGAAGAATATGTTCTGCAAACCCGGCAATTGACCAAACAATATCCGAAACATACTGCGCTGGCACAAGTGGACCTGTCGATTCGTAAAGGCAGCATCTATGGATTTATCGGACAGAATGGTGCGGGCAAATCCACACTGATGCGAATTATTTCGGGCTTGGCCTTCCCCAGCTCCGGCAGCTTCGAGCTGTTTGGGCAAACTTCCGCAAGCGGCATTGTTCAGGCGCGCAAGCGCATGGGGGTCACGATTGAAAGTCCCGCGCTGCTCTCTCATCTGACAGCGAGAGGGAACATGGAGGTCCGCCGGCTTCAGAAGGGCATATCCGACAAAGCAAGTCTCGATAAGCTGTTGAACATTGTTGGCCTGGACCGTACGGGCAGCAAGCCGGTCAAGGAATTCTCGCTGGGCATGAAGCAGCGGCTCGGCCTGGCTATTGCATTGCTGGGAGAACCGGAATTTCTTATTCTCGATGAACCGACAAATGGCTTGGATCCTGTTGGCGTGATGGAATTAAGGCAGCTCCTGACCAAGCTTAACCGGGATACCGGCTTGACCATCCTGATCTCCAGCCACATTCTCAGCGAGCTCCATCTGCTGGCTACCCATTACGGCATCATTCATCAAGGGAAGCTGCTGGAGCAATTGACTGCGGGGGAGTTGAATGAGAAATGCCGCCAATACCTTCATATCAAGGTCGATGATTCGGATCGGGCTGTAGAGGTTTTAATGGATCAGGCACCGGCAAAGATCAATAGAATGCCCGACGGATCCATTCGATTATACGAATACACTGAGCGGCCGGGCGCGATTTCTTCCTTGCTGGCAGCTTCTGGGTTGGAGATTGAGCAATTTATGCCTGTGAGCGAAGAGCTGGAGCGTTATTTCATCCAGAAGATCGGAGGAAACAGCCATGATTAATCTTATCCGTTCCGAATTGTACAAGCTGCGCCATGATCCGCTGTACCAAGCCTTGTTGATGGTCATGATTTTTGCTCCGATTATGTTATATGTGATGTTCTACTTTGTCGGGAGCAATTCCGGAAAACCGCCAATGACCGGCATTCAATCCTTTGTTGTCGGAGTGCAGGCCAATCAGATCTTATTAAAAATATCGTTAGGTATTCTGGCAGGCTTTTTTATCTCCAAGGAGTATGCTTCCGGTGTCATGAAGGTCGTCTGCTCAACCGGCTACTCGCGTACTCGGATTTATTTGGCGAAGCTGGCCGCTTTTATGTTGGGTGCCGTGGCCTTGTCTCTTCTTTGTCCGTTAATATCGATGGTGATCGGGAGCGTCGTTAATGG
Source organism: Paenibacillus sp. MY03 (assembly GCF_002165585.1). NCBI lineage: Bacteria > Bacillati > Bacillota > Bacilli > Caryophanales > Paenibacillaceae > Paenibacillus > Paenibacillus sp. MY03. Next base: position 1,997 of record NZ_MXQD01000031.1, read on the forward strand.
CTTCGGGAGCTTAACGGAAATCACCGCCGCGGTTTATATAGGGAGAACACTGGCTCTAACCGCATTGTTTGCCGCTGCATTCACTGCGCTTGTCGCTGTACTGGCGATCTGTTCTACGGAAGCCGGCGTGACGGTCGGGGCTGCATTGCTGTTTTTTCTTTTTTTTGATCAGATCTCCGAATCATTGGCAGGACTTATTCCGGCTTATAGAACGGTCTATGACCATTCTGTATTCAAGCTGTTTCTGCAGATGATGGAATATAGGATCGCCGGTGACCAGGTTCTGCTGTCAGTCCTTGCAGCATGCTTGACGGCGGTTGTCTTTGCGCTGCTGGGAATGTTTGCTTTCAATAAAAAAGAAATCAAGTGACTTTTGATAACGGGGAATCCGGGAGGTGATCGTTTTGATCAAACGTTTGATGTATATAGGTCTTATTGTCATTGCTGCATTAATGTTGCTCATTATGGTAGTTGGAGTCGAGTGATAATCTGATCCAATTTACATCCACATCGCCATCTTTTATGATAAAGGGGAGTGCATCAACCAAAGGAGTCGTTCGCATGCAAGGCGCCAAAATTATGATTGTGGAAGATGAGCGGGAAATTGCCGATCTGATGAAGGATTACTTGGAAGCAGAACAATTCGAGGTGGTGCTGTGTGAGGATGGCGAACAGGCTCTCCGTTTATTTAGACAGCTGTCCCCCCATTTGGCGATATTGGACATTATGCTTCCCAAGTTGGACGGGATGGAACTCTGCCGAATGATTCGTGCCGAATCACAGATTCCTATTATCATCCTGAGCGCCAAAAAAACCGATTCGGATAAAATAGTAGGCCTCGGTCTGGGAGCGGACGATTATGTGGTCAAGCCCTTTAGCCCCAGCGAGGTGGTAGCCAGGGTAAAGGCACAGTTAAGAAGGAGCAATCAGCTCTCGCGTCCGCCGGAGCCCACGGATGTTATCGTCTGCAGGGATCTGGTTATCCATCTAAAGGCTTATGAGGTGACCGTCCGCAACTCGCCGGTCCATTTCTCCGCCAAGGAGTTTGAGGTGCTGCGATTTTTGGCGCGCCATCCCAATCAGGTATTCACCCGCGAGCAGATCTTCGCAGACGTGTGGGGCTACGATCAGTATGGCGATATGAATACAATTACCGTACATATCAAGAAGATTCGGGAGAAGATCGAAGCGGATCCGGCCAATCCTGTCTACCTGAAGACGGTGTGGGGGATCGGCTATAAGCTGGATGGGAGCGGGCGATGAGAACAGGTCTGCGGTTTAAGCTGATATCCTCCCTGGTCATCGTTGCCATCGTGCCCATTCTCATTTTGGGATTAGTCGGATCGATGGATTCCGGGAACTCTGGAGCGGGCAATGTTATGTATACGAATATAATGATAGGGATTACGGCTCTGATCCTCATCCTTGTGGGTATTTCGGTCATGCTGGCAAAAATAATTTCGCGAGACATCCTGGTGCCATTAAAGGAATTGAGTACCGCCGCGGATAACATTGTGCGGGGGGACTATGAGTTCCGGGTTGCTTACCGTGGGAACAATGAAATGGGCCGCTTTAGCGAGGCCTTCGAGGTGATGAGATCGAAGCTGCAGGAGTCTCTGGAACAGCAGCGCTTATCCGAGCAGGCGCGCAAGGAGCTTATTACAACCATTTCCCATGATTTGCGAACGCCGCTCAGTTCCATCAAAGGTTATGTGGAAGGTTTGCAGGATGGTATCGTCCATGACAAAGCAAAGTATGAGAGGTATTTGGCCATCATCAAAAACAAGACCGTAAAGCTGGACAGCCTGATCGAGGAGCTGTTTCAGATTACGCAGCTGGAGTCCGGGCATCTGATCATGCAGGCTGAGTTGGAGAACAGCCAGGAGCTGCTGGAGGATTTGATCCGGCCTTTCGAGCTGGAATTTATGGATCTCAACGCTGAGCTGATCGTTCACCGGCCATTTCCGGCATTGCCGATTCGAGCAGATCGTGCCCGAATTGCTCAGGTTTTCGATAATTTGTTGGGCAATGCATTAAAGTATGCCGGTGCCGGCGAATCTAGCATCACAATCTCTGCTGAAATGGAAGCTTCGTTTCTCCGTATCCGGGTGGGAGACAATGGAAGCGGCATAGCGGAGGAGGATCTGCCCCATATTTTCGATCGTTTTTACCGTGGGGACAAATCTCGCTCCAGCAAGTATGGAGGATCGGGACTGGGCCTCTTTATATGCAAAAAAATCATAGAGCTTCATGGGGGCACGATCTCTGTAAGCAGTCGGCTGGGAGCAGGGAGCCTATTCGAAATCAGCCTGCCTGTTGTGGAGACGGCAGAGCGGTAATTGTGTCCACTCATTCATAGAGAAATAGACCATTCCTTCGGGAATGGTCTATTTCTCTATGCTTCCTAATTAACCTCCCGAGAGGATCGGCGGCATTCGGACGGAGTCGAGTCCAGGGCTGGACTGGGATCAATCCATCTGCCGCACTGTCCCCATAAACAGTATCGCATCTGTACGCTCATCGTGGATGGCGAAGAAGAATGGACGGTCGACTTCCATTTCGAACGTATTGGAGGGGACGGAAGTCACTTCCATGCCGATACTTGTCACCGCTCCAGCCTCCGTGCCTTGTTCATTCACTTCAATGAAGGTCTTGTGTTTGACTTCTCCGATGTAAACATTGTTGTCGTGCGAGATCATCGGCGAGAAATCTGCCCGATTCGGATCAAATGCCGTTTCCATTCCCAGTGCCTTCAAGGCGTCATTCAAGGTGATTTCGTATTCCATCTTGAATCGCGGCAGCCGCAGCTGGCCTATAGCAGGCTTGAATTGGCCCAGCCATTTCTTCCACTGTGCTGCAGACAAACCATCCAGGAAGGCATCAAGGTTGTTGTCCTTATCCGGTAGAAAAACAATCATGCTCATGTTTCCGCCATTATAAGGAATACGGACAGCCTGGAAGCCTTCTCCACTGAGATGGCTCAGCTTGCCGTCTTTGAGCATCATCGGCACATCCTGCTGCGATCCGTCGGCATTCGTAAACGGGCGGGCTTCCGTAAGGTCCTCACTGAACGAGCTTGCCCAGTTGGCTTTGAAATAGATGGTGTTGAGCAGGAAAAGGATGGCGTTTTCCTTAATCGGCGCTTTGATTATTTCGTTTATCTTGCCAGCCGTTTGTTCACGCACCCATTTGTTGATCTTATCCGCCGATTGCGCATCCTGAAAGTCGAGCGACTCCATCTCTGCATTAAAGTAGTCCTTGTTCGTCTGGATGAATTGTTTATTGAAGCTCAAGTCATCTCTTGCCCAGAGCGAGTTGGCAACGGAGAGCTTGATTTCTTCCCCGCTATGGGAGAGCAGATCCAGCAGGACTTGATAGCCGCGGTTGCGTTCCTCGGCATCCATGCCTTCCAGATGCAAAACCTGGTTCATCGCGTTGAGCGTGTCCCCGCCCGCCCCATTGAGGGTCATCGCAAGTGCGGTAGCAATGCTTGCGGGAGAGAGGAAGTCATTGCTTCCCGCGTCCGTGTCTGCCTTGCGGACTTCATCGTACAGGTCGAAGGCGAAGGCAAGCTGGGCATTCGCTACCGCCGCATCATAGTCGTCTATCGTATAGGTTGCCTGTTCAATGCCTGAGTCCTCGTTAGACACTTCATACGAGGTATTGCTGTTACTCGGTTTATTGGATTGAATCGGCCCGTTTGGGCTATTGGCGCCTCCGCACCCGCTGAGCAACAGTATGGCGGATAACCCGACTATGAGCGATGCCGAGCCCCTTTTTTGATTTCGTCTCATCGCTTAAACCTCCTTGCATCTTCTTCCATTATAGACGGCATAAAGGGAGGAGAGGTTGCGGCGGGAAAACGCTTCGGGGAAGCTGGCGTTTTAGGATTTGATGTCCATTTCAGAAATTGCAGATCGAAATCGGGACTTTTGAGGGCGGTTTCAGCTTTTGACGATTTCTCCAGTATCCATCTTTGTATATAAAAGAAGAGAGTTTGCTCGACTAGGGCGTGTCTGAATACTCCGAGGGGAGCAGATTTTGCCGAATTTTCGTTCCATGCAAGGAATTTTTGTGAAGGCGTACCGGGGGTACGTCAAGCAAAAGTGACGAAGCAGGGGGCGGAAAGGCGGTGAAAGATGCCCCTGAGCGGGTTTTCAGACACGGCCTAAGGGGGAAACTCTTAATCCGAAATGCCGGAGCGGGTCCGCGCCGGGAGACGAGGGGGAGTAAAATTGACTTTAACCAAGTTGTTCGGAACGAAAGCGGCAGGCCGAGGCCGCACATCCAGAAAAGCCGTACATATAATGCTGGCGACGATGCTGGCTGTCGGATCTGTCGCCGCGTTGCCGGCGGATACGACGCAGGCTGAACCTCAGGCAGGAACGCCGGGAGGAGTAGACGCAGCCGCGCTCCGACTGTGGCTGGAGGCTGACCCGGGCAGTGTAACACGGGTCGGCAACGATGTAACGGTATGGAAGGACAGCAGCGGCAACGCTCACGATCTCGTAAATGACGGCAGTATTGAGGCGATTAGCAGCCGTACCAAGCCAAGCTACGTGCCTGAACATCGCGATTTGAACAATCAGCCGGCAGTGAAATTTATCCGTTCGGGATCAGGCAGCATCCTTCAGGATGCGAACGGCTTGTTTGCGGACGGGGAAGAGATTGACGGCGCAAGCGTCTATACGGTAACCGGAGGTTTGGGCGCGATCGACAACTCGTTGATTTTCAATCAAGTCTTGTCGCGAGGGGGATTCGGCGCGCATATTCCGCATAAAAACGGTTCGACAAGCGCAACCTTGGGGTCTGTTCTGTGGGATTCCGGCAGCAAAATGACAGACAGCTCGCATCAGCGGTTAACGGCGGGCGATCAGGTGCATTTGTCCCAATATAATATATGGGGACTGCATCACAATGCCAATTCGGAGCTCAACGGCTCCGTCTACCAGTCTGTTGCCCGTGACGGCGTGACAATCGGCCAATCGAATACGCCTCTGCGTCCGTTCGTCGGCTCCGGCGGCACTATGTCGCTTGGCGCGGCCGCATCGAACGGCTCGGGCTTTAACGGCTACATGGGTGAGTTTATCGTCTTTACGGAAGCGCTTACGGATGCACAGAAACGCCAGGTGGAGACGTATCTGGCGATCAAATACGGCTTGACGCTGCCCGCGGGAGATTACTTAAGCGCCGGATCGGCGCCGCAGACTGTATGGGACTCCGCTTCTCATACGGGTTATAGTCACAACATAGCCGGTATCGGACGTGATGAAATCGGTGCTCTGGATCAACGGCAGAGCCGCAGCGGCGCGGGCGGAGCAACCGCTTTGCAGGTGCTGATCGGTACGCCGGACGGGGAGGCGCTCGCGGACAAGCAGTATCTGCTATGGGGCGACGATGGCCATGCGGCTGATCCGACGCCTTACGGTTCCGGCCACATGCGTCTCGGCCGCACATGGAAAGCCAAGAATACAGGGGAGGTCGGCCATGTGCGGATCGCGATTCCCCTCAGTGCCATGCCGCTTGGCGGCTTGCTGCTTACGAGCGCTTCGAGCGACTGGAGCGATGCGACGGAAATCCCGCTGACGAAAGTAACGCTTCGCGGCGAGTCCTATTATGCGGGGGAAGCGACGTTGGAGGACGGCAGTTACTTTACGTTTGCCGAACAGATGCCGCAGCTTCAACTATCCGGATTGACCGTTAAGGACGGTACGCAAGCCGTTCCGCTGAATACGGCCTTCGATCCGAACAAGACGGACGGTTATGAGGCGCTTGTACCTGCGACGACGGAGAGCGTCGCTCTGGAAGCGCAATTGCCGGTCGCCTCGCCGGAAGCGACGTCGGCCGCCCGCATCGAAATTTATTTGAGCAACTATGAGTCGGAGCGTGTGCCGCTGTCTGCGGGAGACAGCATTCCGCTTTTGCCCGGAGTGAACCGATTGAGCATAGAATTAAAAGACGAAGAGAACGGCCCGGTGCGCAATGCTTACAGTCTTACTATTATTCGCCGACTGCCGATTGACGGGAATGGGCAAATCGGGTTGCACGCGGGCTCTGTTACAGCCAGTTCGTCACAGCCGGGCACCAATTATGTTCCGGCCAATGTTGTGGACGGCGTCTGGGGCGAGGATGCGGCAGACATGGAGAGCCGCTGGTCGGCTTCGGGACAAGGGCAGTGGCTTCAGTTCGATCTTGGGGAGAAGCAGCGCATGACTTATATGAATCTGGCGTTCCTTAACGCAAGGGAACGGCTGTCCAGCTTCGAGGTATTGGCATCCAACGATGCCTCATTCGAGAGCCATGTCGTGGCGCTGCCGAAACGAAGCGGCCGGGCTTTGCAAGCGGAAGATTCCGTGCTGCAGCCTTACGTTATGGCGAGTCCGATTGAAGCGCGTTATTGGCGGCTCGTCGGTTACGGCAATAGCGCAAGCGGAAGTTCCGGCAACTGGAACAGCTTGATGGAAGCGCAGCTGTTCATCGGCGAGGCGCCAGTTATCGAGGAGCCGCAAGGACCGGGGAAGCCGCCGTCCGCGGGCGATGTGGATGAGGATGATCTGCCGCCGCCCGCGCTGACAACGGTACAGGTAAGTTCGGCGGAACAATTGCAGCAGGCGCTTGATACTGTTGCGCCAGGCACGATTATCGAGGTTCAGAACGGCACGTATGAGCAGAATGGGCCGTTCGTCATTCTTAATAAGACAGCCTCGCCGGCTTATCCGATCCGGATTACGGCAGCAGAGCAAGGAAAGGCCATCATATCCGGCAACAGCTATTTTCATATTGAGAGTTCTGCTTACGTGGAAGTGTCCGGCTTCGCCTTCCGCAACGGAATCGGCGCGGAGGGAAGCAACGAAACGCTGATAGATCGCGGCCTTGAGCACCGTACGCTGACAGGCGTCCATCCGGGAGTGCAACTGCAAAGCGCAAGCCATATCTCGATCATGCGCAACAGCTTTGCTCTTAACGAAACCGGACAACCGTACAGCTTCACCGCCCCGCTCGTTGGGACCGTAACCTGCTTGATCGACGTTCCGGGAAGCTGCAGGACCGGCGGGCTGGACAGTGCGGGCGGAGACGTCTACGAAGGGCCGACTCCGTACGACGACCAGTCTCTGCTGACGGCTAACGGCACTCATCGCCATTACATCCGGGTTGAAGGCGAGAGCAGCCATAACCGATTGTCCTACAATGACATCGGACCCAAGAAGGGCTTCGGCGCGGTAGTCATTTACGACGGCGCAGGCCATTCCGGGCAAAATATTTCCCAATACGACGTCATCGAATATAATCGCTTCCACGGCATAGGACCGCGCGTCAGCAACGGTCTGGAGGCCATCCGTCTGGGGCTGTCCAGCTTGTCGCTTTCGTCCGGCTTCGTGACGATCCAATACAATTTGTTCGACGGTCTTAACGGCGAAGATGAAATTATTTCCGTCAAAAGCAGCGACAACATTATTCGTTACAATACGATCCGCAATTCTTACGGAGGCATCGTTGCCCGGCACGGACATCGCAACAGCTTCTACGGGAATTATATGATTGGCGATGGCGAGACTCCGGGATTAAGCGGATTCCGCATTTACGGCAATGATCACAAAATTTACAATAACTACATGGAAGGGTTGACCGACCGCGTTATCCGCCTCGATGGCGGCACGCATGATGCGGGCCCGGACGGCAGCGCGAACCCGACGGTGCGCTGGGGATCGCCGGAGCAGACGGCCGAGCTAAACAGCCTTCCGGCGGAGACAAGGACGGAGCTGCTGCGCGGCCACTGGCGGCAGTACAACGTACAAATATTCAACAATACGATTGTCAATGTCGGCAACAATACGACAGCGATCAGTCTGGGCGGCAGAACGTATCAGCCGGTCGCAACGAAGGTGTACAACAATCTCATATTCAGCAATGCGGGCACGATCTTTAACGAGACGGGTCCCGTGCAGAGCGCCCCGCCGAGCGAACGACCGGTCTATTCAGGCAATTTAATTGAAGGAATTGCAAATCCGACAAATAATAATGCGATAACAGGCGGGTTTGAGAAAAAGGAATTAAAGCTGGTGCGCAGCGCAGACCGTATGATCCGTCTGTCAGCCATCAGTCCGGCTGTCGATGCGGCCAAGCCGCCCTATGTTGCGTCCGAGGATATGGACGGGCAGCAGCGTGTTAGCGGCGCCGATGTTGGAGCGGATGAATACAATCCGGGAGCCCCTGTAAGCAGGCGGCCGCTGACGACAGCCGATGTCGGCCCGAATGCCGGGATCGGGACGAATCCGCCCGATGGCGAAGGCGCTCCGGGACTGAGCGCAATGCAACTGAAGTCCGGAAGCGAAGAACTGCTGAGCGGTTTCGCGCAAGATGTGAGATTTTATTCGATAACGGCGCCTTCTTCGATAAGCAGTGTGACCCTTGTGCCGACAGCGCTCAGCGACGGTTCACTGATCGAGGTCAGCGTGGATGGCGCGCAGCGCCGCACAGTCGCGAGCGGCCAGCCGAGCGAGGCGCTGGCGATTGCTTCGGATGGAAGCCACATTTTGGTCGAAGTGACGATGCCATCCGGCAGAATCAAATCGTATACGATCGCTGTCAAACGTCCCGTTGCAAGCGGGGGAGGAGGCTGGTACCCAATTCCGACGCCAACCCCGTCGGCAAGTCCGGCTCCATCGCCGACGGCAACGCCGGCGCCGAGCGAGTCGCCAAAACCAGGTCAGACGCCGGAGCCGCCTCGTCTGCCGGATTTCCCGGACACCGGAAATCACTGGGGCCGGAAAAACATTGCCCAAGCGGTCGAGCAGGGCATCGTGAGCGGCTATCCGGATGGCAGCTTCCGACCTGACATGCCGCTCACCCGCATGCAATTTGCCATTATGCTGGCGCGGTCGCTGAAGCTGGATGCCGCGTTGACGGACTTGCCGTTTGCCGACGGGGCGGATGTTCCGACATGGGCTGCCGGCGAGCTTGGGGCGGCGCTGCAGGCAGGCATTCTGCAAGGATATCATGACGGCACATTGCAGCCTAATCGCGCCATTAATCGAGCAGAGATGGTTGCCATGCTGCTAAGGGCTTATCCGCTGGAGGACGACGGGACCGCGCCGCGGAGCTTCGCGGATCGCGCAGACATCCCGGACTGGGCAAGCGAAGCCGTATCCCTGGCATCTGCAGCGGGAATCATTGAAGGACGGAAGCCGGACCATTTTATGCCGGGCGGTACAGCTACGCGGGCGGAAGCGGTGACGGTACTGCTGAGAATGTTGGAATTATGGGAGTTGAATCCATCGTGAAAGCATTAATTATTTCGGATATCCACAGCAACGTTTATTCGCTCGAAGCAATCCGAAAGGCGGAACAAGACTGTGATCTCATTTATTGCGCGGGAGATCTCGTCGACTACGGGCCTTTCCCGCGGGAAGTAATCGAATGGGTGCACAAAAACGATGTGATTTGCGTTCGCGGCAACCACGACGACACTATTATCGATCTGTACCGAAACGGCAACGGCGGTCATGATGTGGCGGAGGATGCGATCAAGTGGGCGCATTACAATGCCAGGCTGCTCGGCGAAGCGGAAATTTCGTTTCTCGAAAGCATGCCGGTCTGCCGGACATTCGAGATGGACGGCTATAGCTACACGATGCAGCATTTGTACGACAACTATTTGACGATCGACAGCTTGCCCAAGTACGACGCCTTCTGGGCGGAACGCAACGGCGGGACGACCGAAGCCGCCGGAAATCGCCGCATTATTTTCGGACATACGCATCGCAGATGCATTCATTATTTGAGCGACACCAGTCTGTGGCTGAATCCGGGGAGCGTGTCTTACCGCCGTCGCGACGATGCGTCCAAAGAAGCGCATTACTTTACGATAACCGATGGCGAAATAGCGATGAAAAGTCTTGTCTACGACCGCACGCCTCTGCTCGAGGCGGCACAAAAAATGCAGTTGAAGGAAGACGATATGAGAGTTGCGTATTTCTTTTTCGGGTAAAAAGGGCGCTCCAGTTTACATTTTTATGATTGCTTCATTTTTTCACACTATGGTACAGGGGACTTATCTTTCATAATAGAGAGAGTTCAAAAAGTTCGGTTTTCAACACCGAGAAGATTGAAAGAAGGTAGAAACTGAGGAGCGGAGCGTAGTGGAAGCTACGTGAGCACCGGAAGTTTCGCCTGAATTCAATATTCGATGTCGAGTAGGCTTCTTGGCATACTTCGTGATCAAAAGCGGACTTTTTGAACATCATCTAATAGGTGTTGCAAAGTTGCGGATATGGTCCTGCGAAGGCTGCGGGAACATATCCGCCTATTCTTTAGGGAGCAGGTGGGAAGATGACTTCTATTTATCGGGTATCGAATAGCGACGAGTTGGCGGCAGCCATTGGCCGGGCAGAGCCTGGTTCCACGATCTTGTTGGCGGACGGCGTTTATGATCGGAATGAAGACTATATCATTGAAGGCAAAGCGGGATCGGACACCGCCATACTAAGCATCCGCGCAGAAAACAAAGGAAAAGCATCGATAGTTGGCGAATCTAGTATACACATTTTGAACTCTGCCTACGTAGAGATATGGGGTCTGCATTTGCAGGTCGAGCGGCGAGAATCCATCATTTTGGACGGTTCGCGGCATGTGAGGATTGCGCGGAACAGATTTGAGCCGCGACGGGTTGGGGCGGAGTACAGCCTGCTGTCTGTGGTGGGGAGCGGCAGCGGCTGGAACCGGATCGAACGCAACGAGTTCGGGCCAAAGGCCGACCCTGGACCGCTCGTCATTTTTGATGGCGACGGGGAACAAATATCGCAGCATGACGTCATCGAATATAATTATTTCCATCATATAAGCCCGCGCGTCGTCAATGGGCTCGAAGCGATCCGGCTCGGCTTGTCCGGCATCTCTCTATCGAACGGCTATATTACCATTCAACACAACCTGTTTGAAGAATGCGACGGAGAACCCGAGATTATTTCGGTAAAAAGCTGTTATAATACAATTCGGTACAATACATTTCTTAACTCCGCCGGCCAGGTGACAGCGCGTCACGGTCATGGAAACCGCTTTCATCATAATGTGTTTATCGGCGATGGCGTGAAGGAGGAGATGGGCGGGTTTCGCATTTACGGCAACGACCATCACCTGTTCGATAATTATATGGAAAACTTGACGTTGGATGCTCTGCTTATTGACGGAGGCAACTACGATGGGGGGCCGGACGGTTATCCCGAGTCGCCGACGCAAGAGGAATTGAGAAAACATTGGCGCGTCTATCGCGCCCACGTGACCAATAATACGATTGTCAATTGTCGGCATGGCATTACGCTCGGGAAGCGGATTCCGTATGCGCCGGAGCAATGCGTTGTCGCTTACAACCTTGTATGCGGCAAGGATCAGCCGGCCATCTACGAATACCAGCCGTCTCCGGCGGTTTGCATCAACAATCAGAAGGCGGATGCCGAGGCTATTCGCCGTCCGGCCATTTTGACAAGAACGGACGTCGGCCCCGACTCTGATTAAAATGAAGGTTCAAAAAGTCCAGTTGGACTTTTTGAACTACATCTTAAAAACATGGGAGGCAGAGCCTGTGGCGAAGACCCGAAACCGTTGGACAAACTATCTGAAACAGCTCCGGCACAAAAATCGCAGCGTAATCCTGACCTGGATGCTTTCCTACGTCTCGGTGCTGCTCGTGCCCATTTTGATCAGCGGCGTTATATACGGCGCGACGCTGAGCGTTGTAAAGGCCGAAATTAATCGTGCCAACCAATCTATCCTTCTGCAAATGGAGCAAGCTATAGATAACCAGTTCAAAGGAATCGAGAGTCTGAGCCTCGAGGTGAGCCTCAACAGGCGGATTGCGGCATTCATTTCGGCCGATGCCGACCTGTCCGATTCGGATCATTACGAAATATACCAGATCGCCAATGATTTGCGCGTATACGAAATTGCCAACGATTTTCTAGAAGGCATTTATATTTACTACAAAAGCAGCGATACGGTCATCGCCCGCAACAACCGTATGAACAGCGAAACGTTGTACGACCATATCCGCTTCGAAGAGCATATGCCGTTCCAATCATTTCGGGAATTTTTTGATCAGTGGTACATTAAAGGCTACCACACGGTCGTCGTTTCCGAAGAGAATGAGTGGAGGCCTACGGTTATGTATGCCCAAAATGTGATGTCTAACGTCATCAATCAGCCGGGCGCGGTGCTGCTGTTCATGATCGACCGGAGCAAGCTGCTGGAGCAAGCGTCGGCGCCGGACGAAGGCACCATCCTTATTTTGGATGAGGACGATCGGGTCATTGCGTCTACGGGCGATCCGCTGGCGGAGCCTGCCGTGCAATACGGCGATATGCCGGAGGAATCGGGGCAACTGGAGTTCCAGACTGCCGATGGCCGGCTTGTCGCTTCCTACACAACCTCATCCATTACGGGATGGAAATATGTGATGACGCTGCCGGCGGCCGTATACCATCAGAAGATGAACGTGGTGGAGCAATTGACGATCGTCAGCATCTTGCTGTGCCTCGTTGTTGGCGGGGGCGTGACGTATTGGCTGCTCAAGCGGAACTACCTGCCGATCCATGCGCTGATTCAGAGCTTGTCGTTCAAGGCGGGCGTTACCTTCGATCGCGGCTCCAATGAGTATTCGTTCCTGGAGCAGGCGCTGAGCAGCACCTACCATGAGAAGGAGGAGCTTCATTACAAGCTGAACCAGCATAACAATACGCTCAGGTCGCATTTCCTGCAGCGGTTGCTGAAGGGGCAGCTCGACAGCCATATCCCGCTGCACGAATCGTTTTCGGCCTATGACCTGCGCTTTCCGCAGGACGGCTTTTCTGTCATCTTGCTGCGCATCGAGCATTTCGGCAAGTTCCATCGGGAAGATGAGGAGCAGGTGCGTAACAAGCGGTTGCTGCACTTCCTGATCGCCAACGTGGTCGAGGAGGTCGCGCGCAAGTCCGCCCATGCCTACGCGGTAGAGCTGGACCAGGAGCTGCTCGCTTGCATCGTCAACCATCCGCTAGCATCGACGGCGGAGCAGCGGGCGGAGCTCGGGCGCATCGCGGAAGAAACCATGTCGTTTATTTCCGATCATGCCCATGTGCAACTGACCGCAGCCATCAGCATGCAGCAAGAAGGCGAAGATGGCATCTGCCAGGCGTTCCAGGAAGCGGTCGAGGCGATGGAATACCGTATTGTTGCGGGCAGCGGGGGCATTATTCACTATGGAGACTTAAACGGAGGCGACAGCCAAGGGGCCGCTCCAGGCGGCTATTTCTATCCGCTCAAGGCCGAGCAGCAATTGATAGCCATCGTGCGCGAGGGCCAACTCGAGAAGGCGAAAGCGTTAGCCCATGAGATCATTCAAAAAAATGTGACGACGGAGCCCTTTTCTTTTCATACGGCCAAATGTCTGATGTTCGACCTGATGGCGACGCTGCAAAAAGTAATCGGCGAAATCCGCATCGCGGGCAAGCCCGATGTGCCGGACGGCGTGCGCGCCATCGAACGTCTGATGCAATGCCAGACGGTAGGGGAGATGCGCGGCCAGCTTTACGATATGCTGGAGCTACTTTGCGGCTACGTTAACAATAACCGCGAATATAGCAGCAATCCGCTGATCGATAAGGTCATGAAATACGTCAACGATTATTACCATGACGAGAACCTTAACATATCGATGATCGGGGAAGCTTTCTCCATGACCCCGTCGTATATTTCCAAGCTGTTCAAGGAACATGCCGGCGAATCTCTGCTCGACTATATTAACAAGACGCGGCTGGCGCAAGCCAAGCTGCTGCTTACCGGCGAGAAATATACGGTCAGCGAAATATCGCTGATGGTCGGCTACAACGATGTGAATACTTTCCACCGCATATTCAAAAAATTTGAAGGGATAACGCCCGGGCGCTACAGGGAAGTCAAGTAGCCCCCGGGCTTTCCTTTTCATAAAGGTAGTTCAAAAAGTCCACTTTTGATCACGAAGTATGCCAAGAAGCGTACTCGACATCGAATATTGAATTCAGGCGAAACTTCCGGTGCTCACGTAGCTTCCACTACGCTCCGCTCCTCAGTTTCTACCTTCATCCAATCTTCTCGGTGCTGAAAAGCGAACTTTTTGAACTTTCATTTTAACAGGTAGTTCAAAAAGTCCGCTTTCCATCACGAAGCAGGCCAAGAAGCGTACTCGACATCGAATATGGAACGCAAGCGAAACTTCCGGTGCTCACGTAGCGCTGCTACGCTCCGCTCCTCAGTTTCTACTTGCATTCCATCTTCTCGGTGCTGAAAACCGAACTTTTTGAACTTTCATTTTATGAGGTTGAACCCGCACTTCAAGAAAAAGCGGTAAACTTGCGGTTTTGCTACTCTCATTTTTGAGGAATTGCCGTATATTTTAGGTTTTGACAATGGCTTGCGACACTGAATTGGCGTTACGATGATAGCGGATTCACACCAACAAATTCGAGGGCGAATAGAACGGAGGGGCACAATGGCAAATCATCGAAACAGCAAGAAGCGCAAGTGGCAGCTCATACTGGGGATCACAATGGTACTTTCATTGTTGTTAACCGCATGCTCTGGTAACGGGGGGAGCGGCAACAAGGACAAAGCGGAGCCGACCCAAAGCGCCGTCAGCAATACGGACGGCAATGGCGAAAGCAAGGGCAACGAGGGAGAGGATAAGCCGGTTTATCCGATGGATACCAAAGATACTTTCTCGTACTGGGCTCCAATTAACGGCAACCTGATTACATTTGCAACGAATCTTGCGGAAGCGCCAATCGGAAAGGAAATCGCGAAAGCAACCGGCGTGAAAGTAACCTACATCCACCCGACCGACGGGCAAGCGGAAGAGCAGTTTAATTTGTTGCTGGCTTCCACCAAGCTGCCGGATGTGCTGGAGTACGACTGGAGCATCTATCCGGGCGGACCGGAGAAGGCGATAGCAGACGGGGTTATCGTACCGCTTAACGATTTGATCGACCAATATGCGCCTAACCTGAAGAAGATGCTGGAAGCCGATCCGGAGCTGGATAAGATGGTGAAAACCGACAGCGGCCAATATTATGCCTTCCCGATGGTGCGCAACTCGGAAGGCGTAGTCTTCCGCGGACCCATGCTGCGCAAAGACTGGCTGGATGAGCTGGGGCTGCAATTGCCAGTAACGGTAGACGATTGGCATACGGTATTGACGGCGTTCAAAGAGAAAAAAGGCGCCGTAGCGCCGCTGACAGCGCAATATGCGGGCAAAATGAACTTGCAGGACGCGTTTTTTGGCGCATACAAAACGTCGCACGGCTTCTACATCGACGACGAGGGCAAAGTGAAATACGGCCCGCTTGATCCGCAATACAAGGATGTTATCACGTTGTTCCGCAAGTGGTATTCCGAAGGCCTGATCGACAAAGACTTCCCGATCATCGAACGCAACACGCTGGATAAGCGGCTTCTTAACGGCGAGTCCGGCGCGACTGTCTACCTGCTGGGCGGCGGCATGGGCAAATGGCTGGAGTCCGGCAAAGCCCAAAATCCGACATTTGATCTGGTAGCGGCTCCTTATCCGGTATTAAACGCAGGCGAAAAACCGTTTACCGGACAACGCGATTTCAAATATAACCCGAAAGCAAGCGCGGCAGTGACGACATCGGCGAAAAACCTGGAAACGATCGTAAAATGGCTGGATTACGCATTTAGCGAGCAAGGAACCTTGACTTACAACTTCGGCGTCGAAGGCGAAAGCTACACGATGGATAACGGCGTTCCGAAATTTACCGATATGATCGTGAAAAACGACAAGTACACGTCGCAGCAGATGCTGGCGCAATATACGATTCCGAACGGTCCGTTCCCGATGCATGAGCAAAAATCGACCAACACGTTCCCGCAACAGGATGAGGCGGTCAAAATTTGGTCGGAGACCGATGCGGCGAAACATATTTTGCCGGCGTTCATAACGCCTACCGTAGATGAGAGCAAAAAGGTAGCGCAGTCGATGACGGCCATCAACACCTATCTGGAAGAAATGTTCATCAAATTTATTATGGGCAACGAGCCGATCGACAAGTTCGACGGCTTCGTGAAGCAGCTTGAGGATATGGGTATTCGCGATGTAATCGACATCTATCAAGGTGCCTTGGATCGCTACAACAACAGATAACTCCATGCATCGTCTCGCGGCAGGCTCCAGGCCGTCGCGGGGGCAGGGGAATGGTGCAGCCCATCCCCTGCCGATGATGCTGCATGTAGACAGGAGGAGTAGGAGATGGCTCAGTTGAAGCTGGGACGGGGCAAAGTCGCGCATGCCGGGAGTCTGCCGCTTAATATCGCGAAAGACATCGTCAAAAACAAATATTTATACATTATGCTTTCTCCTGTTTTGGCTTATTTCATTATTTTTCAATATTTTCCGATGTACGGAGCGATTATCGCGTTCAAGGATTTTAATCCCCGGCTTGGAATTGGGGGCAGCGCGTGGGCAGGACTGGAGCATTTCAAAGACTTTTTTGGCGGAATGTATTTTTGGCGGGTGTTTAAAAACACTCTGATGATTAGCTTTTATGATCTCGTTTTCGGTTTTCCCGCACCGCTTATTCTTGCCTTGTTGCTTAATGAGGTCAAAAATGCGCTGTTCAAACGTTCGGTCCAGACGATCACTTATTTGCCGCATTTTATTTCGCTTGTCATTATTGCCGGCATGATCAAGGATTTCACGAGCAGTGACGGCGTCATCAACGATATTATCGCATTTTTCGGCGGCGAGCGGGTTACGATGTTGCTGGAGCCGTCCTATTTCCGGACGATCTTCGTTTCGTCGAATATATGGCAGCATGTAGGCTGGGGGACCATTATTTATTTGGCCGCGCTGTCTGCGATCGATCAAGAGCAATATGAAGCTTGCAAGATCGACGGGGGTGGACGCTGGAAGCAGATGCTTCATGTTACTCTGCCTGGGCTGCTGCCCGTCTTCGTTATATTGCTCATCCTGGACATTGGCCGGATTATGAGCGTTGGCTTCGAGAAAGTTATTCTGCTGTACAACCCGACCACTTATGTGACAGCGGATGTCATTTCCTCCTATGTGTACCGGATCGGGCTTCAAGATTTTCAATTCAGTTTCAGCTCCGCTGTCGGATTGTTCAACTCCGTGATTAACTTCGCGCTTGTTATCGGCTCCAACTGGATAAGCCGGAAGTTGAACAATACGGGCCTGTGGTAGAGGAGGGTTCGCATGCGAGTAAGCTTGGGTGAACATATATTCCGGGTTTGCAATACGCTGTTTTTGTCCACGCTCATGATTGCAACAATGTACCCGATTCTTTACGTGGCATTTGCATCATTTAGCGAACCGGCGCTGATGATGGCGCATAAAGGCATTTTATGGAAGCCGTTGGGCTTTTCGTTTGAGACATACGCGGCGGTATTCAGCAATCCGATGATCCTGCTTGGCTACCGCAACACGTTATTTATTGTCATTATAGGCGTGGCTCTCAATTTGCTGCTCACATCCTTTGCAGCGTACGCCTTGTCCAGAAAAACGTTGCAATATCGCAAACCGCTTACATTGTTTATCGTGTTCACCATGTTTTTCAGCGGCGGCTTGATTCCGTTCTACTTGCTTGTCAGAGGACTGGGCATTACGGACACGTTATGGGCGCTGATCCTGCCTACCGCAATAAGCGCGTTTAACCTCATTATTATGCGGACATCGTTCGAGGCGGTGCCGGATGCGCTGGAGGAATCGGCCAAGATCGACGGCGCCAATGACTTCGGCATTCTGTTCCGCATCTTCCTGCCGCTTTGCAAGCCGGTGCTTGCCGTGGTAGGCCTGTATTACGGGGTAAGCCACTGGAACTCCTGGTTTAACGCCATGATCTTCCTTCAGGATCGGTCGCTGTATCCGTTGCAGTTGATCCTGCGTGAAATTTTAATTATCGGCGAAGCGAACTCGATGGCGGAGGGAGCGTCCCAGGACGAGATCATCATATTGGGCGAGACGTTGAAATACGCCACGATTATGGTAGCGACGCTTCCGGTTTTTCTGGTATATCCGTTCTTGCAAAAGTATTTCGTAAAAGGCGCCTTGATCGGTGCCATTAAAGGTTAGCAGAGAAGGAGTGGACTTCGGGGATGAGCAATGAAAAAGTGAAGCTGCAACAGTCCGAGCTGTCGGCATGGTGGGAAAAAGCGAGGATAAAAGTCGATCATATGATCGAAGCGGGCTGGACGGAGGCGCCGCATGTTTCGGCAGCGGGCAAATATGACCAGATCAAAGTGGATCAATGGATTTCGGGCTTTTGGCCGGGCATGCTTTGGATTCTGTATGATATGACCGGCGAGACCCGTTATCGGGAGGCGGCGGAGCCTTGGGACGAACGCATGGAGCAATGTTACTTGCGCGACAACCATTTTCACCACGATGTCGGCTTTCAGTTCCTGCCGACTTCGGTTATCCGCTACAAGCTGACCGGCGACCCGGACGCGCGGCGGCGCGGACTGTTCGCCGCCAACTATCTGGCGGGTCGGTACAACCCGGCCGGACAGTTCATTCGAGCTTGGCCTCGCAACCAGACAGGCTGGTCGATCATCGATTCGATGATGAATCTGCCGCTGCTGTTCTGGGCGAGCGAAGAAAGCGGCGATCCGCGTTTCAAGCATATTGCGATCGCCCATGCGGATATGGTGCTGCGCACGTTTATCCGCGACGACAGCTCGGTTCATCATATCGTTATCTTTGATCCGGAGACGGGCGAAGTGGAGCGTTATGACGGCGGACAGGGTTTCGCGCCGCAGTCGTCCTGGTCGCGAGGCCAAGCTTGGGCGCTCTATGGGATGAGCTGCGCTTATCGTTATACGGGCGAAGTACGTTACTTAAACGCGGCGAAGCGGGTGGCTCATTACTTTATCAGCGCGCTGGCGGAAGACGATGTGCCGCATTGGGATTTCCGCGCGGCGACCGACCTGACGGACGAGCCGCGCGATACCTCGGCGGCGAGCTGCGCCGCATCCGGCCTGATCGACATCGCGTCGCAGGTTACGCCCGAGGAAGCCGCTTTATACCAGCGTGCGGCCACGCGCATTCTGCGTTCGCTGTCGAACAACTACAGTACGCTCGACCAGCCGGAGTATGAAGGCATCCTGCTCGGAGCAACCGGACATAAGCCGGTTAACAGCAACATCAACGTATCGCTGATTTACGGCGATTACTACTATATTGAAGCGTTGGCTAAGGGCAAAGGCTGGAGTCGGCACATTTTTTAAAATATAGGAAAGTATATGATTTCACTATGCCTTCTTTATATTTCTCGAAATGAAGCGCGCCACGACGCCGAAGGACGGCGATAGGTGTTAAGGAAAAAGCGCGATTGCTCCTCTTCGAGAGATTTCGATCGAGGTGTCTTCACCGTAGCAGCAAGTGCGTGAAGTGGGGAGAGGCCAATCGTATACCCCATCGGAGAATATATACCGTATAGGAGAATAGAGGGAAAAGCTCCCTATAATCTGGATGAAACGGGTTATCTGCCCGATTTAGAGGGAAAAACGCCCTTTCTTCGAGGTGATTCTACCCGAATCCAGCATTTCGAACTGGATTAGTGGGAGGATTTCCCTCTATAGCGCAAGGAAGGGACGAAGAAGTGGGCATTAGAGGGCGTTTTTCCTCTTAATCGAGAGAAGGATCGAACAGACATGAGCGACTTTTGGCTCACACTTTCTATCCAGTACGTTTAGCCGAAACGATGGCATCTAGAGTGGACGGCGTCAGTCGTTTCACCATGACAGGGAGTTATTACGAAGCCGGGAGGGCAGGCAGATCCTCCCGGCTTCCATACTCTTGAGAGGAGGTGCTGACGGAACGAAGGCAATGATTCAATAACCATCAATTCACTATGAAAGGATGAAAAATGAATCATGAGAACCAAAAGTATGACGTGCATGATTTTGTTCTGTATGCTGTTTGCGTTAATGCCGGGAGCTGCAGGGGCGGCCGATGCGAAATTCGCAATTGGCAGCTCCAGCGTGACGGCGAGCGGGCATGACGGCAACGTTCCGTCCAACACGGTGGACGGCGATTTCGGCACACGTTGGTCGAGTCAAGGCGTCGGGGAATGGATTCAGTACGATTTGGGCGTAAACAGTAAACTGTCTTACATCAAAATTGCTTTTCTGAATGGATCAAGCCGCACCTCTACTTTTGATATTTTGACGTCTACGGACGGTTCCGCCTTCACGACCGTCAGCAGCGGAGTTGTGAGCAGCCTTGTGGATGGCCTGCAAACATTCGACTTTCCGGATGTCGATCCTGTTCGTTATGTGCGGATTGTCGGATACGGCAACTCCTCCAACTTGTGGAACAGCTATACCGAAGTTGAACTGTACGGCACCGCAAGCGGCCCTCCTCCCGGCGCAAGCAAGCTGACGGTTACCGTGCCGCAGCTTATGGCCAGCGGAGATGACGGCAATATCGTCGCGCATACAATCGACGGCGATCTTGGCACGCGATGGTCGGCGAGCGGCGACGAGGAGTGGGTCCAATACGGCTTGGGATCAAGCAAGCGAGTGGAATACGTAAAGATCGCCTTTTTTAACGGAGCATCGCGAACTTTCACCTTTGATATCCAAACGTCTTATGACGGCTACAACTTCAGCACGGCGCTTTCGGGAGCGGTCAGCAGTTTGAGCAACAGCTTGCAGACATTTGATTTTGCCGATGTTGCCCCCGTCCGTTATGTTCGGATTGTTGGGCACGGCAACTCGGTAAACGCCTGGAATAGCATAACCGAGGTCGAAATTTATGGCAGCGCTTCAAGTGGCAGCGGCAGCGAAGGAACGGTAGTCGAAGTAAGCAACTCCACGCAGTTGGCTGCCGAGCTTGCAACTGCTTCGGCGGGCAAAACGATCGTGCTGGCAAACGGTACGTACTCGCGTACTAGCCCTTTTACTGTTCTGAATAAAAACGGCACCGCAAATGCGCCAATCGTCATTAAAGCAAAAAACCGCGGCCAAGCCATCATCTCGGGAGCGTCGGGCTTCCGCGTAGAGAACTCCTCGCATGTGGTGCTGGACGGATTAAGGTTTACGAACACAACCAATGGCGCAGTCGTGTTGGAAGGTTCGAACCATGTGCGGTTGACCCGCAATGCGTTTGCGCTCCCAAGCTCGGGTGGAGACCTGATGTGGCTGCAAGTGCGGGGCGCAAACAGCCATCATAACCGCATCGACCGCAACGACTTCGGGCCCAAGAGCGACACCAACCCTCTGATCGCTTATGAGGGGCAAAGCGGATCGGGTCAAATTTCGCAATACGATATAATCGAATACAACTATTTCCACGATGTCGGCCCATGGGTAACCAATGGCAAAGAGACGATCCGGCTCGGCTTGTCCGGCCTAACACTGTCCCACGGCTATAACACGATTCAATACAATGTATTTGAAAATTGCGATGGCGAGCCGGAAATCGTTTCAGTCAAGAGCAGCAGCAATACGATTCGCTTTAATACGTTCCGCACGTCCAAGGGCAGCCTGACGCTGCGGCATGGTCATAACAACAGCGTATACGGCAACTTCTTTCTCGGGGACGGCGTTGAGTCGGATCAGGAAGGTATCCGGTTGTTCGGCAATGACCACAAAATTTATAACAACTACTTTGAAAATTTGACAGGCGAAGCGATCTACTTGCCGAATGGCGACTTCGACGGCGGTACTGGAGGCTCCCCTCCAAGTCCGACGGTGGAAGAATTGCGCAAGCAATGGAAGGTGTACCGGGCGCTTATCGTCAACAATACGATTGTCAACAGCACTACTGGTATCGTGGTCGGCTCGGGCAAAGCGTATGCGCCGCAAGATTCCGTCGTTGCGAACAATATCGTGCGCAACAGCACCGGCACGCTTTATTACGAGGCGGCGATAACGAATACGCTGTTTCAGGGCAACATCGGGTATGGCAGCACCATTAGCAACGTATCGCGCAGCTCGGGGCAGATCCGTAATATCAATCCGCTGCTGACCACGGTGAGCGGCATCCAGAAGCTGTCCGCGAGCAGCCCGGCAATTGACGCCGCTGTGGGAACATACGCGTTCGTGCTGCAGGATATGGATGGTCAAGCGCGTGCGACAGCGGATGTGGGGGCGGACGAATATTCCGGAGCGCCTCTGCTAAATCGGCCGCTGGCAGTCGGCGATGTAGGACTGAATACGCCTTAGCGGCGATAGATGCGCAAGCAATACCATAAGTTGGGAGTCGTTGTGGATGGGTTCAGTTATTGATGCAGCAGGAGGGGAAAATCATTGATTCTCGGCAATAGCGATTATACATGGGCAAAACAAGGCGGGAAAATTGGATTTCAGGCAGCGGTGCGCGGCAGGCGGTCGTCGCGGCGTGATTTCGGTTATGGAGGAACGTTCCATGCATACTAGCGCAATGCTGCCGGCTCCGCGTGACGGCGGCTTCCGGATGGAAGGTTATTGGGTATGGTGCGGTTCCGTCGTGAAGGGCGAGGACGGCAAGTTTCATATGTTCGCCTCGCGCTGGCCGAAGACGCTGCCGATGCATCCCGGCTGGATGACGGCTTCGGAGATTGTCAGAGCGGATTCGGATACGCCCGAGGGACCTTATCGATTCCGCGAGGTGGTGCTTCCGGCGAGGGGGGCGGAATATTGGGACGGGCGCTGCACGCACAACCCCCATATCGTCAAGCACAACAACAAATATTTGCTTTATTATACGGGCTCGACCCACCCGCTTGGCGATCCGGATCCGCCGGGGAATTTTGGCTTAACCGATCCGCAATGTATCGTGGCGCGGGCGAACAAACGGGTAGGGCTGGCTATCTCGGACAGCGTATTGGGCCCGTGGCGCAGAGCGGACGAACCGATATTGCCGACACGTCCCGGTCGATTCGACAGCTTTTTGACTTCCAATCCGGCTCCGTGCGTTCGGGAGGACGGTTCCGTGCTGCTGATCTACAAGGCTCGCCGCTACGAAGGCAATCTGCATGGCGGCATGACGATTGGCGTCGCGCATGCGGATCATTACGAGGGGCCGTACCGGGTGCTGAGCGACGAGCCGGTGTTTCCGCCGGAGTCATTCCATATCGAGGACCCGTTCATCTGGCAAACAGCCGAAGGATACAGCTTGATCGCGAAAGATATGGAAGGTCATCTATGCGGAGAAACATACGGCGGCATCTACGCCGGGTCGCCTGACGGGCTGCAATGGAACTTGCATGAGCAGCCGCAAAGCTATTCCCGCACGGTGCGCTTCGATGACGGCACGGTGCGGACGCTGGGCAATCTGGAGCGGCCGTTCCTGCTGTTCCAGAACGGCAAGCCGACTCATTTGTTCGCTGCCGTCTCGAACGGCAGCGACGGTTTTATGGACGCTTCCGACACATGGAACATGGTTATACCTTTAAAGCAGTGATACGCGGAAGGGGGAAGTTTGAGATGAACAACTACGCAGCGTCAAGCGAGCGTTACGAGACGATGAAGTATAACCGATGCGGCAGAAGCGGGCTGAAGCTGCCGGCGATAACGCTTGGGCTGTGGCATAATTTCGGCGGCGCGGATGCGGTGGAGAATGGCAGAATCATGCTGCGCCGCGCCTTCGACCTCGGCATTACGCACTTTGACCTGGCGAACAATTACGGGCCGCCGCCGGGATCAGCCGAGGAGACGTTCGGGCAATTGTGGCGTCAGGATTTTGCCGCTTATCGGGACGAGATGATCGTGGCTACCAAAGCCGGCTATCGGATGTGGCCGGGGCCTTACGGCGAGCGAGGGTCGCGCAAGAGCATGCTGGCTAGCCTCGACCAGAGTCTGAAGCGGCTTCATATGGATTATGTCGATATTTTTTATTCGCATAGATACGACTCGGAGACGCCGCTTGAGGAAACGATGCTGGCGCTGGACCAGGCAGTACGCCAGGGCAAAGCGCTGTATGTCGGCATCTCCAACTATGGACCCGTGCAAGCGCGGGAAGCCATCGCTATTTTGCGCGAGCTGGGGACGCCTTGCCTGATCCATCAATGCCACTATTCCATGTACGAGCGGACGCTGGAGGAGGGCTTGCAGGATGTGCTGGAGGAGGCCGGCGTTGGCACGATCGCTTACAGTCCCCTGGCTCGCGGGCTGCTGACGGATCGTTACCTGGACGGCATTCCGGCGGACTCGCGGGCGGCGGGCGCCAGCGTGTTCCTGGGCCGCGAGGATATTACCGAAGCGAAGCTCGCGAAGTCGCGCAAGCTGCAAGAGCTTGCCCATCAGCGACAACAAAGTCTGGCGCAGATGGCGGTGGCCTGGGTGTTGCGGCGGGGACGCGTCTCCTCCGCGCTGATCGGCGCGAGCAAAGCGGAGCAGATTGACGATATTGCGAGGTTTCTGAGCCAGGCCTCGTTTACGGACGAGGAGCTCGGGGCAATCGATCATATTTTGGGCGGCGGCACAGGATAGAGGCGGCAAGCCGGCAATGAAAGGAGAAGGCGGCGAATGATCAGACTTTCGTTGAATGATTTGCGGACAGAGGAAACCGGACATTTTCTTAATGGCTTGCTGCCCGGGCGTTATCTTTATTCGGGAGGGCTTGCGTTCGCCGCTCCAGGGGAACGGAGTCATACGAGCGACGGTCCAGGCGGAAAAGATTTCCATGTCCATGCCGACAGAGAGGCGTTTGTCATTTTGCAGGGGCGCGGCGTGATGGAAGTCGATGGGGAGCAACATGAGGTCCGGACGGGAGATATCGTTATTATTGAGCCAGGCGAAGATCACCACCTCTGCTCGAGCGAGACGGAGCCTATTGTGACGTTGTGGTGCCATGCCGGTTCCGAACGCCACCCAAGCCAGCACGCGACGGAGGATGGACAAATATGAAGGCTATTTTGGCAGGGCTAGGGGAAGCGGGATTGGGCTGGTATAAGCGATTGCGCGGCAGGGGACTTCTGCTGGCCGTCGTCGAAAAGGACCCTGCGCGACAGGCGAAGCTTGGAGACGATCCCGTCCCTTTTTATACGTCGCTGGAGGAGGCGCTTAAGAGCGAACGGCCGGATTTTGTTGTTAATGTTACTCCGCCCTCCGCGCATGCGGCGGTCAACAACGCGGCTTTCGACCAAGGGCTGCCGGTCCTTTGCGAGAAGCCGATTTCGTTCGATTATGCGGAATCGATGGAAATTGTGGCAAGGGCGGAACGCGAGAGGATTCCTTTTATGATTGCGGAGAATTATCGGCATTTCCCCTACATCCGCAAGCTGAAGGCGTTGCTGGAAGAAGGCGCGATCGGGGAAATTTCGACGGTCGATATTGCATTTCGGCGATATCACCGGGTTAAGCGCGATTACGCGGTATCGGTGCTTGACGATATTGGCGTCCACCATCTGGATCTGCTGCGATATTTGACGGGACGCGAAGGCATCGCTGTTCAGGCTGGCATGTTCAATCCATCCGGCGGATGGCAAGAGGAAGGCGCCGTGCTACAGACGATGGCGATTATTGAGCTGGAGGGGGGCATACCGGTCCATTATTCCGCGACAATCGCGTCCCGAGGGCCGATGACCCCGTGGTGCGGAGTTTGGCGTATAGAAGGAACGAAGGGAGCGTTATTGCTCGACAATGGCATCATTTACGTATATTCGGACGATGAGGTCAGGATGATCACGGATTTTGACGATATGCCGCAGAGCGACGCCTTGGGCGAATTTCTTGCCTCTCTGGCAGAAGGCAGAGAAGCGGAGACAAACGCCGGCGACTACTTGCGGACGCAGGCGCTTGTCTATTTTACGAATATGGCTGCCAAAAGCGGAACGAGGACGGCAATAGAGCTTCCGGCAAAGGAGGGGTTGCGCCATGTCTAACGAGAATGACGCGTACGAATACCAAACCTCTGACGCCGCGACGAGTTGGAAGGAGGTCGCGCCCGGCGTATGGCGGCTCCGCATCGGCAGCCCGGAGGGGCTTTCGCCGCTGGCGTTAATTGGAGCCGAGCCGGATATAGCGGCGCTCGGCCTTATGGAGGCGGCCCCGCCGCCGTTTCGGTGGAGCGATATTACAGTGGAGGAATGCGGCAATAACGCCAAGCTGCTGGTTCTGCCGCTCGATGGGCAAGAGCGGTTGTATGGCACGGGCTTGCAGTTTATGCGTTCCAATCAACGGGGCAGGACTCGCTATCTGCGCGTTAACAGCGACCCCAAACAAGATACGGGCGAAACGCATGCTCCCGTCCCTTTTTATGTTAGCGATAAGGGGTACGGCGTGCTGGTGGATACGTCCCGTATTGTGACGATGCATCTCGGTTCGACGCTGCTGACATCGGATACGGATACGGAGTGGATACGGGATCGCAATCTTGACCCGGAATGGAGGGCGACGATGCCGTCTCCGCGCGTGGAAATCAAGCTGCCGTCTGATGGCGCATTCCTCTATGTATTCGGCGGGCCGAAATTGCGTGACGCAGTGGCCCGCTACAATTTGTATTGCGGCGGTGGAGCGCTGCCGCCCAAGTGGGGGCTCGGCTTCTGGCATCGCCTGCCGACGCTCCATACCGACGAGGAGGCGCTGCGGGAGGCGCTGGAATACCGGGAGCGGGATGTTCCTTGCGATGTGATCGGGCTGGAGCCGGGCTGGCATAGCCGCAGTTATCCCGTTACGGGCGAATGGGACGGCGGGCGTTTTCCCGATCCGCCATCATTCGTGCGGCGGATGGGAGAGGCTGGCTTCCGCATCAATCTGTGGGAGCATCCCTACTTGTCGCCGGACAGCGGCATGTACTCGAAGCTTCGTCCAATGTCCGGCTCTCATACGGTATGGGGCGGCATTGCTCCCGACTATGCGCTGACCGAAGCAAGGGCGGCGTATAAGGAACATCATCTGCGGGAACATGTCTCGCTTGGCGTAGCCGGCTACAAGCTGGACGAGTGCGACGGCAGCGAGCTTACGAACAATGCCTGGATGTTCCCGGACCACGCGCGCTTCCCGTCGGGGCTTGACGGCGAGAGCATGCGCCAGCTCTACGGCCTGATGTTCCAGAAAATGACCTATGACCTTTACCGCGCCGAGAATCGAAGGACTTACGGGCTTGTCCGGGCGTCCGGCGCAGGCGCTTCATCGCTGCCTTATGCGCTTTATTCCGACCTGTATGATCACAAGCAGTTCATCAGGGCGCTCTGCAACGCCTCTTATTGCGGGCTGCTCTGGACGCCGGAAGTGCGGAAGGCGCGCAATGCCGAGGATTGGGCGAGGCGAATGCAGACCGTATGTTTCTCGCCGCTTGCGATGCTTAACGCATGGGGAGATGGCACGAAGCCGTGGAGCTTCCCCGAAGTTGAAGGCGTCGTGCGCCATTATATCCGGCTCCGGATGCGGTTGCTTCCCTATCTTTACACCGCATTCGCGGAATATCGGGAAAAGGGAATTCCGCCCATCCGCGCGATGAGTTTCGAAATACCTCCCGAGCAACTCGCCGCCGCGAGCGGAGAAGGTGCCGGAGCACTGGACACGACTGCAGGAGCGTATGGCAAACGCAAGGCGAAGGAATGGGACGATCAATATATGTATGGCAACGATATGGTTGTTGCTCCGCTTGTCGAGGGAGAGTCGGAGCGGGAAGTGCTGCTGCCGGAGGGCGTATGGTACGGATTGGAATCCGGCATACGTTATATCGGCGGAGGAACTATTCGCGTCGCGTCCGGTGTGGAGCATATTCCGGTGTTTGTCAGGGAAGGTGCGATCATTCCGATGATGCCGCCGTTGTCGCATGTGCCGGCGAACGGCGCGAAGACGGAGCTGCATTTGGTCCATTTTGGCGATGCGCCGGGAATGTGCATGCTCTACGATGACGATGGAGAAACATATGATTATGAGAGAGGCGGCGGAAGCTGGCATCGCGTCTCTGTTGTTCCCGACGGAACCGGGGTACTGTGCGGCCGGCTGGAAGGCGAAGGGGAGCTTCCTCCCTCTTATAGCCGCATAATCTGGCATCTGCGCCAAACCTCGCTTGTCTGATTAGAAAAGCATTTACCGCTTGACCGCAAAATCGGGGCGTCATAACATGTATATAGTTGTGGAGATCCGAATTAGCGGCAGGAGGGTAAGCGATGAAGGAGAAAGATATGCAGGTCCGCAGCTTTATCGGTAATGCGGATCGAAGTTGGGCGGATGAAGGCTTTCACGTTCATCCTTCTCTGGAGATCACTATCCTGTTGGAAGGTAGCGGAGCGGTGGAATGGCTGCAGGGCAGAAGCGATCTGGAGACTGGCCATATCATCATCGTGCCGCCCGATCTCCCGCATCGCTTCGAAGGAATGGGCCGCAATCGCTTTGGCCTTATCCAGCTGGAGCATTGCCCGCCTGCGGTCGTCGAGCTGTTAAATCGATTTCGCATCAACGGAGAGCCGCGAATCTTCCGGTTGTCCCGTCTGGACAAAGAGCGCTTTGAGGCGCTGTTCCGCGAATGGCTGCGCTTGTTCTCCACACCGCTCAAGGAGACGGCCTGCGCTTATCGTGCCTGGATCGAAGTGCTGCTCTTGTTTCTGCTTGAGCATTCGCAAACCGGGCAACAGCCGATCTCGATTGCCAAAGCCGCCGACTTTATCCGTGAGAATTTGGACAAGGGACTGCAGATTTCGGATCTGGCGCAGCTGGCGGGAATGGCCGAGAGCGGATTCCGGCGTTTGTTCGAGCAGGTCTACCATATGAGCCCGAAGCGTTATCAGCAGCAATGCCGTATGGCCGAAGCCAAATGGCTGCTAAATTCCTCGGACAAGGAGCTTAATGAGATCGCCCGTCAGATCGGCTTCGAGCGGCTGCATTCTTTTTCGCAATGGTTTCGTAAGCTTGAGGGCATGTCCCCGTCTCAATGGCGCAAAACCCAGCAGATCAATTTCGGTTGAAATCCCTTCAAAGCAGGCATCCTTCCCTAATTTCGGGAGGGGATGCCTGTTTTTTTGTGTAAATAATTGAGCGTTTTCGATAACTACAGCCTGATTCATATATTCTATGCTGATCCATAGAGACGGTTAGCAGTTGCCCGTCGAAGGATGATAACCAGGAGGAGAGTTTACACATGACAGTTAGAATCGGTTTTATCGGTGCAGGAGGTATCGCCGAGCACCATATGAACACGCTTCAACGCATCCATACGGCCAAGATTACCGCAATCTTTGATGTCAATCCGAATAGAGCGGCAGAGATCGCAGACAAGTATGAGGCGGCGTCGTACGCAAGCGTGGAGCAACTGCTCGATTCTGGCCAGGTAGATGCCGTATTTGTCTGCTCGCCGCCTTTTGCACGCGACGGGGCGGAAGTATTGGCCGCGCAAAAAGGAATCGCCGTGCTGGCCGAAAAACCGGTAGCGCTAAACATGGAGCAGGCGAAGGAATGGGAGGCGCAGATCCTTGGCTCAGGTGTCGTTCATTCCTCTGGTTATTGCCTGCGTTATCTGGATATTGTGCAGAAGGCCAAAGCTTATTTGCAGGATAAAAAAATTTCCCTCGTGCAAGCCTATCGGATCGGCGGAAAGCCGCCGATGGCATGGTGGACGCGCATGGAGATGTCCGGCGGCCAGCTTGTCGAGCAGTCGACGCATCAACTTGATTTGATTCGCTATTTGGCGGGAGAAATTACATCTGTTCACGCTTTCCATGCGCAAACTCATATTAAGCAGACCGATCCCGAGGCAACCGCTTATGATGTGGGGGCGGTCTCGTTCGTCCTGGCGTCCGGAGGGGTGGGCAATATTACGAGCACCTGCTTGTCCAATCATTTCAATCGAGGCGAGGTAGAGTTTTTTGGACCGGATTTCTACCTGTCGATTAACGGCAATACTTTAAAAATTATCGACGCCGAACAGCACATCACGGAGGTTTCGCGCGATGACTTCTATTATTTGCAGAATAAGGCATTTGTCGAGGCGGTTGCAGCCAAGCGTCAGGATCTGGTGTTGGGCGACTATGCCGAGGCGGTAGAGACGCTGCGCGTCACGCTCGCTGCCAACGAATCGGCGGAATCGGGAAAAGCAGTCGCTCTGTAAGGGGCGGTATTCGAAAAGGACAAATGCACCTATAAAAAAGGAGCGATGACTGCGTATGTTGAAGGGCGTCAATCAATGGTGTTTTCCGAACCAGACACCGCTGGAGGAAGTATTTGCCGTCAGCCGGAAAGCGGGCTTTGACACGGTAGAGCTGAATGTATATGAGCCAGGCAATGTCGGTTTGACGACAGATACGACTCCGGAAGAAGCAAAGGCAATCAGGCGTCAGGCGGAAGCGCACGGCATCAAGCTGCGCAGCCTATCCACCGGATTGTTATGGGGCTGTCCGTTGTCGTCGGCGGACGCCGAGGTGCGGGCACAGGGCCGCGAAGTCATCTCCAAACAGCTGGAGCTGGCCGAGGCGCTGGAGATTGATACGGTGCTGGTCGTACCCGGCAAGGTAGATCCGGAAACGAGTTATGACGCCTGTTACGAACGAAGTCAGGCTGAGCTGAATCTGTTGTCCAAGGCAGCCGAGGCACGCGGCGTGCGGATAGGCGTGGAAAACGTCTGGAATAATTTCCTGCTGTCACCGCTGGAGATGGTCCGTTATGTGGATGAGCTGCAATCATCCCATATTGGCGTTTATTTCGATGTGGGCAACGTATTGAAATATGGCTTTCCCGAGCAGTGGATTCGCATTCTCGGTCAGCGCATTTTCCGTGTGCATGTCAAGGACTTCAGACCTGCCGTCGGCACGTTTGGCGGTTTCGTGCCGCTTCTGGCCGGCGATGTCAATTGGTCGGCCGTGCGCGCCGCGCTGCAGGAGATTGGCTACAGCGAGTCGCTGACCGCGGAGATCAGTCCCTATGCCGGCAACGGTCTGCAGGCCGTGTATGATACTGCGCGGCAGATCGCTTGCATCATTGACGGGGAAGCCCGATAGGCATCGAATTTAGCCCCGAAATTTGATAAAGATCATGACAGAATACCGTATAAATTAAATAGATTCGGTAATCGAACGGAGATCGTTCCTCTATTAAAATGGAGAGGAAGTTGATCAAAGGGGAGATTAGACGAATGAGCCAGCATATTCATGTAACCGTATGGAACGAATACCGTCATGAGAAAAAAAACGAGAAGGTAGCTTCTGTTTATCCAGAGGGCATGCATACTGCAATTGCCCAGGGCTTGGACGTGGCAGGCGAGATTACAATCGCTACATTGGACGACGAGGAACATGGTTTGACCCACGAAGTGCTGGACCGGACGGATGTGCTTATCTGGTGGGCGCACACGGCGCACGGCGAGGTGCAGGACGAAATTGTCAATAGAGTGTATGACCGCGTACTCAAGGGAATGGGATTGATTGTTTTGCATTCGGGCCATTTCTCCAAAATATTCAAAAAGCTTATGGGTACCTCCTGCGATTTGAAGTGGAGGGAAGCGGACGAGAAGGAACGGATCTGGGTTGTTAAGCCTGGCCACCCGATCGTGGAGGGAATTGGCGAATACATTGAACTTCCGCAGGAAGAGATGTATGGCGAACACTTCGATATACCGGAGCCGGACGAGCTTGTTTTGGTGAGTTGGTTCGAAGGCGGAGAAGTGTTCCGCAGCGGCTGCTGCTATACGCGCGGGGCTGGCAAGGTGTTTTACTTCCGGCCGGGGCATGAGACGTACCCGACTTACTACAACCCGCAGGTACGCAGGGTAATCTCCAATGCCGTTAAGTGGGCGGCGCCCGTGCAGCGCGACTATCCGGTCTATGGCAATGCCAAGCCGCTAGAGAGCATTAAGGGGCAATAATGACGGAGCTAAAAGTAGGCGTGGTCGGCACCGGCGGAATTTATAAGTGGGCGCATCTTCCGGGATGGTTGTCGCATAAGGAAGTCGAAATTGTCGCTTTCTGCGACTCGCTGCGCGCTTCGGCCGAAGCGGCGGCAAAGGACTTTCCCGATGCGAAGGTCTACGATGATTACCGGGAGCTCCTGGCCGATCCTTCCATTGATGTCGTCGGAATCAGCACTCCTAACTTGTATCATTCTGAGATTGCCATCGCAGCGTTGCTTAAAGGCAAGCATGTATTTTGCGAGAAGCCGGATGCGGTAAATCCGGTCGAAGCGCAAAAGATGGCGGACGCCGCCAAAGCTTCGGGCAAGCTGTTGATGACGATGCGCAACAACCGATTCAGCGAGGAAGCGCAGTTCGCGAAAAGGATCATCGAGCAAGGCGAACTCGGTGAGCTCTACACGGGGCGTTGCGGCTGGATTCGACGCCGAGGTATCCCGGGGCGCGGCGGCTGGTTTACAACAAAGGAGCTGTCCGGCGGAGGTCCGTTGATCGACCTTGGCGTGCATATGATTGATCTCGCGATATGGCTGAGCGGCAATCCTAAGCCTGTCGCGGTATCGGGTGCGACGTACCGCAAGTTCGCGGATCAGCCGGACGCGTCGGGTCGGATCCCGGAAGGTACATTCGACGTCGAAGATTTGGCCGCTGGCTTCATCCGCTTCGATAACGGAGCAACGCTTCAGATCGAATTCAGTTGGGCGTCAAACATTGCGGAAGAACAGAAGTTTCTCGAGTGGAGAGGCACCAAGGGCGGTCTCAGTCTCATTAATGACAAGCTGACTCTCTTTACGGAAGCCGCAGGCGCGCTTATCGATCAGAAGCCGACATTTCCGGGTTCGGCAATTCCTCAACATACGGCGAACATTCGTCACTTCGTTGAATGCGTGCTCGGCCGCGAAACGCCGATTTTTGTACCGGAGCAAGGCGTCGATATGATCAAGATTCTATCGGCGATCTACGAGTCCGCCGAACACGGGCGGGAGATCCGGCTGTAGATCATGTAATCAAAACTCTTAAGATGAGGTTTCTCCCATCTTAAGAGTTTTTTGCTTTTTTATTTATCCATATAATCATTTTCACCCTGTATTTAATGAAAACGTTATCTTTTTGGCCAGGATGCTCCAATTCTATAATAAGGGCAGAGCAGAGAAAAAAGGAGTGAACCGTTATTCAACACCGAGCACCTGTCATGACTACACCAGAAAAAACGATGAAAGCTGGCCATGCAAGGACGACATGGCGTCGGATCAAACAGAACAAGCTGCTTTATGCGCTTCTCAGCGGCGCCCTATTATGGGTCATCGTATTCGAATACGTGCCGATGGCCGGCATCGTTATGGCGTTCCAGGATTATGACATTTTTAAAGGCGTATTTGAAAGCCCTTTCGCAGGTCTAAAGCATTTTGAAGCGATTATTAGCACGCCAGCGCTCAGCCAGGCGATTGCCAATACGTTGCTGTACAGCTCCGTCAAGCTGTTGTTCGGGTTTCCGCTGACCATTATATTGGCTTTGCTTCTGAACGAGCTTCGGCTGATGTGGTTCAAACGAATCGTGCAGACGATTAGCTATATGCCCCATTTCCTGTCTTGGATCGCCGTCGCATCCCTGGCCTATTCGTTCTTCGAGCTGTATGGACCGTTTAACGATTTGCGCTTGCTGCTATTAGGGGAAGATGCGTCGCGCATTAATATTTTGATGGACTCCGATAACTTTCTCGGGCTCGTTTTTTTCTCCAGCGTGTTCAAGGAAATCGGTTGGAGCACGATTATTTTCCTCGCGGCGATGGCCGGCGTCGATCCGCAGCAGTACGAGGCGGCCAAGGTAGACGGCTGCAGCCGTTTCATGCAAGTGTTTCATGTAACGCTTCCGGGTATTTTGCCGACGGTGATGATCATTTTTATTTTGCAAGCCGGGGGCATTCTTAATGCGAACTTCGAGCAGATCATCGGATTTCAGAATCTGTATACCCAGCAAGATACGGAAGTCATTAATACAATCGTATACAAATACGGGCTGCAGCAAGGCAAATTTTCGCTTGCGACCGCCTTCGGACTGGCCCAGGGAGTATGCTCGTTCCTGATCTTGTACGTGGTGAACAAGCTCGCCAAAAAAATTAGCAATGTCGGCATCTGGTAAGGGGGAGCGCAAATGAGAACGACAAAAGGCGAAAAGCTGTTCAACGGATTTAATGTTTTGTTTATGCTGCTGCTCAGCGTGCTGTTTCTGTACCCGTATCTCAATCAGCTGGCCGTTTCGTTTAACGACGGCAGCGATACCGCCTACGGCGGCATTACGATCTTTCCGCGAGTATGGACACTGGAAAACTACGAAGCGGTATTATCAAACGAGTCGTTTCTTCGCGCGGCATTCGTTACCGTATCGAGAGTCGTCATCGGTACGGCGAGCGGTCTGTTTGTAACGATGGCCGCCGCTTACGCGCTGCTCAAAAAAGATTTGCCCGGGCGCAATCTTTTCCTGACCATGCTGCTCATTCCGACCTTTATCCAGGGCGGGATGATTCCGAACTTTATGTTATTTCGAAGTCTGGATCTGATCAACAGCTTCTGGGTCTACATCTTCCCTTCGATGTTTGTGTTCTACAATATGCTGGTGATGCGTGCTTATTTGGGCACAATTCCGATCAGCCTCGAGGAATCGGCCAAGCTGGACGGTGCGAACAGCGCACAAATTTTGTTTAAGCTGTACCTGCCTTTGTCGATGCCGGTTGTGGCGACGATCTCGCTGTGGATCGCGGTCATGCATTGGAACGACTGGACGACTACGTTGCTGTACGTGCAAAGCTCAAACGTGCAGACGCTGCAATTTATGTTGTACAAAATTTTAAAGGAATCGGAGCTGATGATGCAGATGGCGGTCGAGCGCTCCATGCAGAGCAGCGGAGAGAGTGCCGCCTCGCCGCGAATTACGCCGACTTCGGTGCGCGCGGCCACATTGATCGTATCGACGCTGCCAATCGTCATGGTTTATCCGTTCGTGCAAAAGCATTTCGTCAAAGGGGTGATGCTTGGCGCGATCAAAGAATAAGGTTGAATGCATGTTCGAATCCGGTATGATCAAATCAGGGAGGTTCTCGACTTGAAGACAAAGACAATCATATTTCAACGGGCCGCAACGGGATGGCTGCTGCTTTCCTTAATCGCGGCAGGCTGCACCAACGCCGGCAATACAGGGAGCAATACTATACCTTCTGCGTCCCCGCAGGGCAAGCAAGAAGGCATGGAGCAGACCGTATTTGACAAGCAGCTGGACATATCGTACTGGTATTCGCACGGCGCCGATATCCCGGCGATCACCAAACCGAAGGAAAACGTGCCTGGCGCCTGGCTGGAGAACAAGACAGGTGTACGGATTTCAGAGGCGGTAGGCAATGGAGGCCAGGATCCCGTCGTCAAGTTGGGTATGATGGTGGCCGGAAATATGCTGCCTAATCTGGCATTCTCCTCCAACCAGATCGGCTTCGACAAAGCGCTGGAGGGCAATCTGCTGTGGGAGCTGACACCAGAGCTGCTGCAGAGCCATGCGCCGGATGTATGGTCCAGCATTCCCTCCTATACCTGGGATGCCGTGACCAAAGACGGCAAAATATACGGCATTCCGTACGATCTGCAGCCGACCCTATACGGCGAAGCGACAAACAAATCGGAAGAATGGCTCGATTATTACGGACCTGTGCCGCAAAGCGTGACATGGAGCTCGACGAACAGCTCGCAAGGCTTCCTCATTCGTGACGATATTTTAAAGAAACTTTATCCGGAAGCGTTGAATTATGAAGAAGCGATGGCTTTGATCGATCAATCGGACGAAAGTATCGCAGAAAAATTTATTCTCCCAATCCGTTCGACCGAAGAATACGTGCAAATGATGTATGACATCCAGAAACTAAATCTCAAGTCGAACAACCGCCCGGTATACGCCTTTGGTTATCCTAAAGGAGACAACTGGACGGCGCTGACGGCGCTCGGCGGCGAAATGCTCGGCTACAAATCCTACAACTATATGAGCATGTACAACTCCGCAAGCAATAAGCTGGAATTCGGTCTGATGACCCCCGCAGTTAAAGAAGCGGCCAGGCTTCAAAACCAGATGCTGCGCGATACGGTAATCGATCCAGAATCGGTGGTGCACACGTCGGAGCAATTTCAGGAGAAAATATTGAGCGGGCAATACGCCATCACATCTATCCTCGCAACGAGCATGGTGGGCATCGGCAATCTGTCCAAGCTAAACGAGATGCTGCGCGACAACGGGGCAAGCTTCAGCTATGTGCCGCTATTTACCCAAATCGAAAACAAGCCGGAGTATCCTGCTCAATACGTTGTGCCGGTGAGCGGAGGCGCAAACGGGTATATATGGTTGTTTAAAACGATTGCCGAGCAGGACCTGCCGCAGGTGCTAAACTGGATCAATACCTTCTATACCGACGAATACGAAGAAATCAAATATTGGGGACCGGCGGAGCTGGGGCTGTACACCGAGGAAAACGGCGTTCGCAAATTCAAGGACGAGACGCTGCAGCAAGGTCTCGTCGAAGGCGACAGCGCGATCGATCCCCGCGATCTCAAAGGTTTTTATACGCGCAGTCCGGACAACTTGTTTTTTGAAATTCGCCGTTATCCGACCGAATGGTCCTACGAATTTATATACCGCGACAATCACAAAAACACGATAAACGCGATGACGAAGTTTCAGTCGACGAGCCCGTATGCGACCAATGTGGTAAAACTGCCCGAATTTAGCACGTGGAAGCCGGAATATAAGGATATTCCTGCTGTTGCCAATCTGTTGAATTCGCGGGCGGTATGGGAGGACGCGTTCAAATTCGCCCTCATCGCCAGGAACGACGCGGAATTCGAGACCAAGTGGACGGATGCGATCGGCACGCTGCAGTCCAATGCGGACATCGATCAACTTCTCGAGGAGCAATGGAGCATTTTCGAGCCGATGTTGAAGGCGGTGCAAGGCAGAGACTAGCGGGACGATAACCCGGCGCGCAAGCAAATCTGTCGCTAAACAGGCTTGCTTGCGCGCCTTACCAAGGAGGCGTTTGTAATGAGGAGGAAAAAGCGGCGCGTAGGCCGAAGCGTTTGGCTTGGATTGTTCGCGCTCCTGGTCGCGGGGCTGATCGCTATTGGCGGTCCTGGTCCGGATAAAATTTATGCCGCGGGCGTCATTGCGACAGGCGGCGAAACGTATTTGGTCGATTTTGACGGAGGCTCACTCTCCAGTGGTATCTATCAGGACGGGGCTGGAACGAACAGTTGGAAATTTTCCGGAGATCTAGGCGGCGTATCGCTGACTGGCGGACAATTGCAGCTTGGACCGGCAAGTTCATCAACGATTGGCGTATTTGACTACGGATTTGTCGGGGAGCCGGATAGCCGTTACGGGAATTTCGAGGTTTCTTTTGATGTCACCTTGATAAATGCATCGCAGGGCGGCAACGTGGGACTGCAATTTCAGAAAACGTTTTGGTCCAATGGCTGGGCGACGCATCCCAAGGTTTATTTTGATACATCCGCCCATATGGCTTTCCTTAACGGCACGGCCCGGTTGACCGATCGTCATGCGATAAGCGCCTACGGCGGCCCGGCTATCGCGACCAACACTTTCCCGTGGCCGACGTATCGGCTTAAGGCGATCGTGCAAGGGCAGTCCGTCAAGGCGTATGTGGATGGCGCCGATACGCCGATCATCGAATATGACGAATTGAATGCGCTTACAGGAAATGGGAATCCGGGTTTCATTGGATTGTTTACGTTTCCGGGCATCACGACAAAAATCGATAACTTCCTGTTTCATACCATCGAGGAAGAAGACTCGCGCATGCCGTTCGGTCTTGCCGCCTCTGGCGACGAGCTGCATGTAACGCTGCCGTCTACGCCTGCCGGATTGTCCGGTTATACCGTACGATACCGGAATATGACCGATGCCGCGACAGAGAGCGTTTATCGATACAAGGGGCCGGGCGGCGTGGACATCGCCGTTCCCGTCGAGCAGGACAAGGTCTACAAAGTCGAGCTGTACCCGACTTATACGAGCGGACGTACGGGCGTCGACACCGAGTTGACTGTTTATCCGGTGCAATACGCGACGGTCGGCACGCCGCCGGCGATCCTGACGGCCGACGCCCCATTCTCCTTTTTCGGCGCTTCGGCGGAAATATCGTTGTCGGTGATCGGAGCCGATACGATCCGCTACACGCTGGACGGCAGCGAGCCGTCGGTTGCGAACGGACACGAGTTGAGCGGCGACACTGCGTTTGGCGGCGGCTTTACCGTGAGCGAAACAACGACATTAAAGGCGGCCGCTTATCTTGGCGGGGTCAAGACGGCGGAGTTGCAACGCGTCTATACGGCCCTGCCCAATGCGGTGGAAATCGCCGAACCGTTTCCGTATCATGAGGGTTATTTTCACGAAAGCTACGACATTGAACTTTCCTCTCCGCATGCGGCTGAATTGATCTACACGCTCGACGGCTCCGACCCGGCGTACGATCCGGTAAACGGACTGGCTCTGAACGGTACGACGGTCGCCGGCGGGGCAGTCGCTATCCCTTTGCCGCAAGCGAGCGCGACCATCAAGGCGTTGGCCATCCGCAGCGGACAAGCGAGCGGCATCGCCTCGCGTTCTTTCACCTATCTCGCGTCGGGCATACAGTCGGAGCTTTACGTAGACCCGGTAAACGGAACGGACACCAACGACGGCACGTTCGCCGCTCCGTTCAAGACGTTGGCGGCGGCGCGAGACGCAGTCCGGTCGATCAACTCGGTTATGACGGGAGACATCGTCGTTTATCTGCGAGAAGGAACATACCGGCTCGATGAGACGCTGCATCTTGGCGTCGCCGATTCCGGCTCGCGCAGCTTCAAGGTCGACTACCGCGCGTATCCTGGCGAGTCGCCTGTTGTGAGCGGTGGGACGATCATTGCGGGATGGAGTCTCCATGATGCGCCTTCGGGCATTTACCGCGCGCCTGTTGGCTCGCTCGATACGCGTCAGCTCTACGTCAACGGCGAGCGGGCGATACGCGCGCGAAGCGAGCACGGATTGCCTAACGCAACCGTCAGCAGCACGGGACATTCGACAGCCATGACGGATATCGCGGGCTGGGGCAACCCGGATGATATCGAACTGGTGTACAAGGAGCGTTGGACGACGCCGCGCTTTAGCGTGGACAGCATCCAGCTCGTCGGCTCAGCGGCCGAGATTGTGATGGATCAGCCAGGCTGGTCATATGGCCTGGACAAGGGCAGCACCGCTCCGACACTGCCTTGGTTTATCGAAAATGCGTATGAGCTGCTGGATAAGCCCGGAGAGTGGTATCTGGACAAGTCGGACGGCTATATCTACTACATGCCAAGAGTCGGCGAAAATATGGCGACGGCTGTTGCGGTTGCCCCCGTCCTGACGGAGCTGCTCGTGATCGCGGGCGACAGCGTGGACGAGATCGTCCATGACGTGGCGTTCCGCGGCATCGAGTTTGCGGAGGCGGGATGGCTGCGGCCGAGCACGGATGTCGGCCATCCCGACATTCAGGCTAATTATATTCGCGAGCCCGCGTTGCCGGGCCATGCGCACAAACATGAATTTGTTCCCGATGCAGCTGTGGCGGTGCGAGCGGGCCATCTGATCGAATTTGAACGCAATGTGTTTACCCGTATGGGCTCCACAGGACTAAATGTGCTGCAGGGCAGTCAGAATATGACGATAAGAGGCAATGAATTCCATGATATTTCGGGCAGCGCGATCCAGATCGGCGAAGTGGATATGAACGTCCTCGACAACCGCAACCCGTCCGATCCGAAGCATCTGCTCCAAAATATCGCCGTCGACAACAATTATATCCATCATATCGGCGTGGAGTATATGTCGGGCGTCGGCGTATCGGCGGCATACCCGGACGGACTGCGAATTGTGAACAACGAATTCTGGCAGTTGCCGTACAGCGCAATCCATATTGGCTGGGGTTGGGAAATCTTCGAGCGAAACGCGACGAGAAACAACGTCATCGCCTACAACTACATTCACGAAGTGATGCAAGTGCTTCACGACGGGGGCGCCATATATACGGTTGGCCGTTCGTTCGGGCCTGGAAGCGAGTCGTTTATTCATGACAATTATATTTCACATGTAAAACATTACCACGGCGCCATTTATCTGGACCAAGGTTCGTCCGACTGGCGTGTAAACGATAATGTTGTGCGTCTGTCGCAGAAGCTATTTGTCACGAACGGAGGCAATCTAAATGTGTCCGGTTCGGGCAACTACTCCGATAGCAGGGGAATCGGTGCGCCGGCGAGCCTCCTCGCCGGAACAACGTATGTGACCTGCGGGGATTGGCCGCAGGTAGCGCTGGACATAATGGTGGCGAGCGGCGTCACAGCCGCTTATGCAGATATTTTGCCGTCGGTGCGACCGCCGGAGCCGGCTGAGGGGCCGGCGCTGCTCGACGAGGATTTCGAGTCGTATACCGCAGGAGGCAACGCGCTGGACTGGGACAAAGTGCAGACCGGCGGCAAAGTCTCGGTGGCGTCAAGCGGACTCACGCAGGCGCTGGCACTCGATACCGACGGCAGCGGCGCCGGTGCAGTCGTTGCATACCATATTTTCCGCAACGCATCCGGCACGCTGACGATCGAAGCGAAGCTCAAGACATCGTCTGTCGCAGGTTTCCGGATTGCCCCTTACATGCTTAACGCGAGGGCGGAGCCTGTCATTACGCTGGGCATTATGAACGGTTATTTGGTCAACAACAAGGGAAGCGTGCAAGATGCATTAGCACCGCTTTCCGCCGATACCTGGTATCATGTGCGCATCGTGGCAAATACAAATACAGATAAGTTCGATGTCTACCTGGACAATGTTTTGGTTGCGGACCAAGCGTCCTTCCGCACCGCAAGCGACGAGATCGAGCAGATTCGCTTCGGCAGCGATGTAGGGGTCGCTGGTCGCTTTCTCGTCGACGATGTTAGAATAGAGCTGGAGAACAGATGACGGAATACGGCGGCTTCGGCTTGTCGACACAGGAGGAATGACGATGTACACAATGTTGGTTGTCGACGATAATCCCAACGACCGACGGGGTGTGACCGGGCTGATCGACTGGAGGGAGCAGCAGATCGAGGTAGTCGGCACAGCTGTAAACGGCGAAGACGGCTATCGCAAAGCCGCGGAGCTCAAACCCGACTTCGTGTTGACGGACGTATCCATGCCGCTGATGAACGGAATCGAAATGACCGAAAAAATTAAACGGGAGCTCCCGGATACACGTTTCGTATTCATGAGCTGCTTCGACGACCTTGCGTATTTGCAGGCGGCCATCGATCTTGAGGTGAACGCTTATGTCTTGAAGCCGATCGAGCTTGAGGAGCTTGTTCAAGTATTCGCCAAGCTGCGCGGTCTCAAGGAAGGCGACATCCGCAAGCGCCGATTGGAGGCCAGCCTGCACAAGTTGGTAGAAGAGAGTCTGCCGCTGCTGCGGGAGCAGTTCATGAAGGAGCTGTTTCAGCGCGAGGAGATCGCGATGGAGGAAGTCGAAGAGCGGTTAGCCTATTTAAAGCTGGAGGGCGGCCTGGGAAGCTACGCAGTCTTGTATATGCAGATCGACAATTATGAGCTGCACTATCGATCCTTGCCGGTGCACAAACGCCATCTGCTCCTATATTCGCTACAGTCCTGCGTGCAGCAGACTCTTGCGGGGGCGTTGGCAGGCTGGTCGATCGCGAGTCATTATGACACGCTGCTGGCGCTTGTGCCCTGCCCTCCAGGGGAGGAGGAAAGCTTCCTAAACGGCGTAACCGAGCGGGCGAACCGTTGCATCGAGGCGGCCAACGAGCAGTTGGAGCTGCAGCTCACCATCGGCATCGGCGAAATTTCAAGCGATTGGACTAGTGTCTCCATGGCATACCGCCAGGCGGAAGCCGCTGCCCGCTCCAAATTTTACAGCAAGGGCAACCAGGTTATCTTCTATACCGAGATCGGCAGACACGGCTCGGGGCTCGAGACCGATAAGAGCCAACTGGCAAGCGAGGTCCGGAGCCTGCTCGCGCAGCGGCAGGATTCGCGAATTGAGGCATTGCTGGACAAGTATTACAGTGGAGATGCCGCGTGTTCGGAGAAGGAAATCAAGCTGCTATCTTACACTATCGTGCATGTCGTCCAATCATCGCTGCTGGAGGCTGGCAAAAGCATCGAAGATGTATCCGGCGACGAGCCCCGGCTTTGGAAGGATTTATCCTTGCTGGAGACCATCTCGGAGGTGCGCGGGCTGATTAGACAGTTGCTGCATAATGCCTGCCAGGCGCTCGTCCAAGACGAGGCTATCGGCAAAAACAAACGGATCGTCGAGGATCTGAAAGCTATTATCGACGAACGATATGCCTCGATAGAAAGCGTGCATCAGATCGTGGAGCATCTGCAGATCAGCGCCAGTCATGCCAATCTTATTTTCAAACGGGAGTCCGGACACACCATGTTCGATTATTTGACCCAGCGCCGCGTCGAGGCGGCCAAAGGGATGCTGCGGGATGATCCGTATCTCAAGG
The DNA here is from genome assembly GCF_002165585.1 of Paenibacillus sp. MY03. Lineage (NCBI taxonomy): Bacteria > Bacillati > Bacillota > Bacilli > Caryophanales > Paenibacillaceae > Paenibacillus > Paenibacillus sp. MY03. The sequence goes on from NZ_MXQD01000031.1 coordinate 44,379, forward strand.
TGTACGAGGTGGCCGAGCGTGTCGGCTATCGGACCGAAGCGCATTTCCGCTCGGTATTTAAAGCGCATACCGGTCTGACTCCCGGCAAGTTCCAGGAGATGGCTTCGCAATAGTATTGAATGACAACACGCATGGGTAGTCGGGCTGCCATGCAGGAGCGGGAGGAACCAAGTTGCAACGGAGTCAATCATCTCACCGAACGGGTCTGGAGCGCAGCGTACGGCGCAATATGGTACTGGCGTCGAGCATACCGCTGTTGCTTGTCGTTATCGCCATCAGCGTATATATGGCTTGGGACAAGACGAGCGAATTCAGGAAGGGGCTGGCCGAGGCCGCAGGCAAAAGCGCGGGGCTGGTCGAGAGCGAGATTGAATCCGTATATGTCAAAAGCGACATGATCCTGCAGAACCGCTACCTGATTCAGGCGTTGCAGACCGATTATGTAGGCGATATCGCCAGCATGATGCCGCTGTACGAAAATTTGGAGCTTTTGATTGCCGAGCCGCTGGGAAGCCGCAACCGGAGTTTTTTTACCGTATACCCTTACAACGAAAGCATCTACGAGGGAAGCTTCGTCGAGCGGTACGACCGGATTGCGGATAGAGGGATAGCCGATCGCTTGCAGGTGGCAGGAGCGGGGAGCGTCTACTGGTCGGACCGCCTGCATGAACGACCGTTTCGGGGTAATGCCCGTTATGTGCAGTTTTACCGGGAAATCAAGAACTTTAATGAAAGCATTGGCATTCTGGAAGCCAACATCTCCTTCGAGCAGTTAACCCGGATTATTAATAATACGGCTCTTCCGGACAGCGCCGCGCTGCTGGTGGCGGATGGAACGGGAAAAGTGGTGTATGCGCGCAATAGCGGGCCAACCCTGACGTTGACAGAAGCGGGTGCGTTCGATCCCGCCGGTTATCACACGGCCATCCGACAATTGAACCCGGCCTTAACGATCGTTGCGGCTGTCCCGAAGTCGGTCATTACGGCTGCGGTAAGCAAGCTCGTCGGCCTCATCGTTATCATATTTGTCGTTGCGCTCTTCATCATGCAGTACGTGGCCAGCTATTCCGCGAGGACGACGCTGAGCATTCTAAAACGGTTTCTGGATACGCTCAAGACGGACGAGAGGCACTGGGCGGAAAAATTCGAAGCGGTCGGCGAAGATAATGAGATCGACATGATCAAGCGCAAGTTTCTCCAATTGCTGGAGCGGATGAATCAGATGCACGAGGAGACGATACAGGCGAATCAGGAGCGCGGCCGATTCGAGCTGGAGCTGCTGCAGGCACGCATCAATCCGCATTTGCTGTACAATTCGCTTTCTGTTATCAAATGGAATGCACAATGGAATAAAGACCGGAGAACTGCGCTTTTAATCGATCACATGTCCAAATATTACCGGGCGTCCTTAAGCAAAGGCAACACGGTCATTACGGTGGGCGAGGAGCTCGCCATGGTTCGCGATTACGTACAGATCAACGAGTTTTCGTACAATTGCAGCTACGAATTAAAGATCGAGGCCGAGGAAGACGTTGGCGGCATGCGCATCTTCAAACACATGCTTCAACCGATCGTCGAAAATGCCATTTTGCACGGGTTAAATGCACGAGAGGGCGGAGGGACGATCCAGATTGCCATTTCGAGAAGGCGAGGAGAGATCCGATTCGCCGTATCCGACGACGGCTCCGGCATGTCGCAGGACAAGATTGCGCAAATTCTCGATTTGCAGGCAGTCAGCTCGTCTCCAGGAGGCTACGGCATGAAAAATCTGATCAGGCGTATTGCGATGTATTTTGGACCGCAAGCTGCCTTGGAGATCGCCAGCGAGCCGGATCGGGGCACGACCGTCACGATCATTTTGCCGGAGGAGGCTTTTAATGGCCTCGGATAGCGGAAGTGCATTCTTGATCGGATATCGTTCGTAATGGGGAGGTGAGCAGGATGGAACAAAAACGGACATTGTATGTGCTGGGAGACAGCATAGCGTATCATTACGGGCCTTATTTAAGGCGTCTGCTGGACGAGACATTCGAAATTCGGACCAAAGAAGGGGACAGGGAGGCTGGCATCAATCTGGATCGTCCCGCCGGCGCAAACGGGGGAGATAGCGGCAGGGTGCTGGCTTTTTTGCAGGAGCAAGCCGGGGGCTCCAACAGCCCGCTCGGAGTTGATTACATGTTGCTGAATTGCGGGCTCCATGACATCAAGCGCGATCCGGAGACTATGGAGCCATTAGTGGAATTGGAGGACTATAAGGCTAATTTGGATCACATTTTTACGCTAATCGGCCAAGTTGGGATCCAGGCTGTTTGGGTCCACTCCACCCCGGTGCCGGACGAGCGGCATAATGTTCTTGTCACCGAATTCAAAAGGTACAATCAAGATATTGTCCGGTACAATGCGGCGGCGAAAGAGGCGGCGGAGCAGTATCGCATCCCGCAATTGGACCTGTATAGCTTCAGTTGCCGTCTGGGCGGCGCAGCCTATTGCGACCATATTCATTACACCGAAGAAGCTCGATATTTGCAAGCGTCCTATATAGCGGGATTTGTATCAGGAGTGCTCGCGTAAACGGAAGCGCCCGGTCCTTCATGGTGAGGACCGGGCGTTTATAAGCTTCCGCTCTAAGTTCTGTTAAAAGGAGGAGCCTCATCTAGGTCTCGTTGATTGATATCCCGATAATGCTGAGGGGCAACGCCTTCTAATTTTTTAAATAAACGGCTGAAATAAAAGGGATCCGAATACCCGACTTCAAGTGAAATCTCTTGAATGCTTTTACCTGTATGGTCAAGCAGATGTTTGGCTCTTTGAATTCTAAGAAGTTGGATATAACGTGTCATCGATATCCCTGTGTATTTTTTAAATATCTGGCATAGATACTCGTATTTGTAATCAAGCGTTCGTTCAAGGCTTTCCCCGTTAAGCTCGGATACGTAATCGTTATTTAAATGGTTGGCCAGCTTGCGAAACGTAAAATAGGAAACCGGAAAGCTGGTGTCCAAGTGGCTTTGTTCCAGGAAATCCGTTGCGATGGAGGCAATCATTTCGGACAGGATTAATGTGCTTTGAAATCGAAAGTAACCCCGAGGCTGCTTCATGGTATCCGCCAGGTCTTCGAAGCGGCTCAGCAGCTTATAACATTGTTTGTTGCGGTATAGACGCGGGAGAATCAACAGATCTTCATGACTTATTTCGACAGTCTGAAGCTCGGTACGTTCGACATGGACAAAGTCGAGATCAGATAGGCGGTTAACATTAAAATTGTTCATTCCAGGCGTACAGGAAAATTGAGCCCAATAAAACTTCCCCTGTTTAAATTCCGAGACGATCCCCTTATGTTGCTCCCAAGGACAAAGCAACAGCGAATCCCCGGGCTGCAAGAGCGTTTGGATGCCTCCAGCCTCGAGATTTACATTTCCATCTGCAACTACGATTAACTCATAATACGGATTATAATGTTGGTCGAAAAAGGTAGTGTTTGTTCCCGCATCAAACAGATCCGCCCATCTTACGTCCAAGGTGGAAAGTCGCGACATTGAATAATACATAATGACTCCTATCGATATATAAAGTAGAAACAACTTAGTTTTGATATAGCCACAATATGAAAGCGCTTTAATAATGAGGTTGCTTTATTATATCATACTATAGTAGGTGCTCAAAAAGTTCGGTTTTCAGTATAGAAAGCAAGATTTAAAATTCACAAATTTTCATCAAACATCTCAATCTGGTTCATGGCATCCCTCAAACAATATTCCTATAATCAAGCTAATTCGTTTACATCAATTAAACGGCAATGGAGGAATTGGCATGGGATTGAGTATATTGAATGAACAAGAGTATTATCGAATCGTTTATGGCGGTTGGTTGGGAAAAAATATAGGAGGTACTCTAGGTGCGCCGGTGGAGGGAGTAAAGGAGCTGTTAACTCTAACCTTTTATCCGGAATTGCCGGACGGCCCGCTCGAAAATGATGATCTTGATCTTCAACTCGTATGGCTGCATGCGCTCGAACAGTATGGTCCCGGATTAACGGCTCGAGAGCTGGGACAGGAGTGGGTGGACCATATCTTTTTTCCTTTCGATGAATATGGCTACGCATTAACCAATTTACGCAGAGGGCTTATTCCACCCGTTGCCGGCTCCTTTAATAATCCATTTACTAACTGCATGGGTTCGCCAATCCGATCAGAAATATGGGCGATGGTTGCCCCCGGATTACCGGAAGTAGCTGCGTCATATGCCTACCAGGATGCAATCGTAGACCACGCGGGCGGCGAGGGGGTATATGGAGAAATGTTTTTTGCGGCCATTGAAAGCGCCATTTTCTTCGAAAAGGACCGAGACCGACTGATCGACATCGGCATGAAGTTTATACCTCCAAATAGCCGCACCTGCAAGGCACTACAAGATTTGATTCGTTGGCATCAAGAGGGCAAGAGCTGGACGGAAACGCGTTCGCTTATTCTTGAGCATCACGGCAGCGACAATTTTACAGATGCTCCTCAAAATATTGCATTTACCATTCTTGGCTGGTTGTATGGCGAGGATTTCGAAGATTCGATATTAAAAGCCGTTAACTGCGGATATGATACCGACTGTACGGCTGCAACGCTGGGGGCTATATTGGGGATGCTGCTTGGACCGGAGGGACTCCCTGACAAATGGGTGAAGCCGGTAGGCGATCGCGTCGTTGTCAGTCCGCCGATTAACGGATTTCCAGCGCCAAAAAATTTAGATGAGTTGACCTTAAGAACGATTCGTATGGGGAAACAGATTTTGGCTGCTGCTGATGCCGATATCATTGTACATCCCAATGAACCAAGTTGCTGGAACCGAAAGGATGTTGCGCTTCGAGAGGTTCAGGAGCTTTGGAAAAGGTCGGCGACATCCAATCATTACTTGCTGCCGCGGGGGACCTTGCAAAACCCTGCTCTTGAGCTGATCATGGAGTATGGTGCCGAAGGACCGGCGATTGGAGCCAATCAAAAGAAAACCATACATGTTACATTAATAAATCGTTCATTGACCACGATAACAGGCAAACTTTCAATGGACTTGCCTGAGAGCTGGGTGGGACCGGATACGCTCGAAGCGGTGTTGCAGCCGAACCAGTCTATAGAATGGGCTGCGGACATAACGGCTCCGGCATTCGTGGGGGCCAGCCAAGAACTTGGTTTGCTCTGGACAAGGCTTCACGACAATTCGGTGTGGGCAACGGAGAAGGTGATGTTTACACTGATTGGGGCCTCATGTTGGACGGTATGGGGACCTGATAGCAACGAAGGCGTTGAAGCCATGTTCCCCGGAAATCGATTGGAGTGGGACAAGGCAATAAATACAGACGCGGATGGGTGTTACAAAGCCACGACGACGCTTTATATCCCGTCGGAGCGCCAGTTTAGCCTTATTGCTGCCGCAGACGGTCCTGTTTCGCTTAAGCTCAATGGGAAAATCGTGATCGACTGCCAGCATACGCTGGAATTTATGCCGGCCTATCATCGCGCTCCCAAGGAACAGCGGGCCCAGTTGACGCTTGAGGCCGGAACTTATAAAGTGGAGGTAGAGGCTATTCAGAAGGGGGCTCCCATCCAGGTGTATGTTTTGCCAGTTGCTACCGCCAATACGGCTGATCCAGGTTCGTATTATTATTACACGGATATGCTCTTCGGTTTAAGAAATGAGGATTGACGCCCACCAGCATTATTGGAAACCAGGGCGCGGGGATTATGGCTGGTTAACTCCGGAACAGGGTATTTTGTATGCGGATTATTTGCCCTCGCATCTGCATCGTACACTGCAACAACACGGCATAGATCGAACCATCGTTGTACAGGCCGCGCCGACGATGAAAGAGACGGAATTTATGCTTTCCTTGTACGAGGAAGAGGAGTCGATTGCCGGCGTGGTCGGATGGCTTGATCTGGATTCCGAGGAGTTTGAGCAACATTATTCGACATTCCGCGGGCATAAGGGGTTTGTTGGATTTCGTCCGATGTTGCAGGATTTGCCGGACGGCTGGATCCTCCAGCGCAGAGTCATGCGTAACTTGAGGTTAATCGCAGAAGATGGTTTCCCCATCGATTTGCAGTTGAGGCCAAGACATCTGGCGGATATGCACAAGGTTCTTCAGTCCATTCCTTCGCTCCGGGCAGTCATCGATCACGCGGCAAAACCGTTTATTGCCGAGAAAGCGATAGAACCATGGAAGGAGCAGTTGTCCGAGCTGGCTCGTTTCCCTGGAATAATGTGCAAGTTGTCGGGTTTAGTTACGGAAGCGGATCAGCAACAATGGAGCCGGCTTGACTTCGTTCCTTACGTGCATCATGTTGTAGAGACATTCGGAACGGACCGAGTTATGTTCGGCACCGATTGGCCGGTCTGCTTGACGACTTGCGATTACGCAGAGGTTCTGGAGGTTTTATTGGAGTCGTTGCCATCAGGTTTGTCGGAGGCAGAACATGAGGCGATATTCGGAGGCAATGCCGCTCGGTTTTATAGATTGAGTTTGTAAGTGAGATTGCATTGCAATCAATGACCGGCTTTAGAAAAGCTCTTGGGATCCAATCTCCCAAGAGCTTCCTGCCATTTCAGAAATAGCGGCATTGGTAAGAGAAGGCATTGTTCAAGGCAGCGATCATGCCATTCATCCTCACAAACCAGCTTCAAGAGCAGAGGCTGCCGCCATTGTATACAGATTGTATGACAAACTCGACATTACACTTTAAACAAATCAGGAGAAGTTCTGTTTGAGGGCTGACTCCTTGTTGCTTGCCACCAAGAACTTAACCCGCCAACCTTAGAGGTCGGCGGGCTTTCTTGTTGAAGACGTCGCTTTGACCGGCGATTAATGTAGTCTACTACTTTATTCTCTTTTGACAGTTGAGCCTTCAGGACGTTATGATAATTGCTGAAAAAATCTTAATACATCATACGGAAAGAGAGCCGCGCATCCTTAATGAATCGAAAACGAAAAAAGACTAAAAAGGCTGTCTCAATCATTTTTGCTTTGACCGTTATCATCGTGGTCGCTCTCGCATTTCCGACTTGGACACCTTCGATCAAAGGGGAAAACAGCATCGCCACTTTGGAGCAGGTGAAATTGAACGGCGCTTGGCACGAGATCATGATCCGCGGCGCCGACCGGAATAATCCTATCGTCATTTTCGTCCACGGCGGACCCGGCTGCTCCGAAATCCCTTACGTGCGCAAATACCAAGAAAGACTGGAGAAGCAATTTACCATCGTGCATTACGATCAGAGGGGGAGCGGCAAGTCGCATCGGTTCGGCGAAGATTATTCGGACGTGACAGCAGGGCTGCTGGTCGAAGACCTGTTCTCGATTACAGATTACGTAGCCGATAGACTGGGGCAATCAAAGGTTATATTAATCGGTCACTCCTACGGCACGTACATAGGCTTGCAGGCAGTCGCTGCTTCGCCGGAGAAATTCGCGGCATACATCGGAATCGGACAAGTCGCCAATCATCACGTCAGCGAGTTGGACAGCTTCGCTTTCGCGCTAGGGCAAGCCACCGCAGCCGACGATAAGAGCGATATAAGACAACTGGAAGGCATGCGGGAGAATGTTGAAGCAGGCCGCGACATCACGCCGAGGAGTCTGATCCGGAAGTATGGGGGAGCGGCAAGATTAATTGACGATAACCGCGATTATGTCGAAGGTTTTCTAATGAACCGGGAATATAACCTGCTGGATGTAATCCGTTATGCAAGGGGGATTGCGGTGACACAGGACCGACTATTAAACGAAGAATCTATGCGGCCGATAACGAGCTTGGTGAAGAAGCTCGAACTACCGGTCTACTTCGTAATGGGAGCGCATGATTATATGACGTCGACGAAAGCGGCAAAAGCGTATTTCGAAGAGTTGGACGCGCCGGACAAAACGTTTATTGTCTACGAGCACTCGGCTCATTACCCTCAGTTCGAAGAAGAGGAACGGTTCGCGGAATGGATGGAAACGACGTTTCGAAACGAATAAAAGGATAAGGAATAGATGAAAAGTCTGTATGGGACGGACATAACCCTCCTTCTGATCTTAAATGTTCGAAAAAAGACGTTATCTGAAGAGGTGATATTTAATTGAAGCAAGGGATAATTGTTTTTCTAAATGGAACTTCAAGTTCCGGAAAGACTTCCATATCGACTGAACTATTAAACCAAAATGAAATCTCGTTTTATCATTTATCAATTGATGATTTTTTTAATGGACTGTTTCATGACTACATTGACTTCATTAACACCAAATATGCAGATGATGTGCAAGGCCCAACCCATATAATTATTGAACCATTGATTACTTTGTTTTATTCAACAATTAAATTTATGTCGGTAATGGGGACGAATATCGTTGTAGATACAGTAAATGATACTGAAGATCGCTTTAATACATTTCTAGGTTTATTAATGGATCATCCTGTACTGCTTGTAGGGGTAACTTGCTCGAAAGAGGAACTTATAAGGAGAGAAAAACTAAGGGGAGATAGAGAAATTGGTTTAGCAATTTCTCAGTATGATAAAGTCTACAGCCTTAATGAGTATGATCTTGAATTAAATACCGAAACCTTGAGTCCAGATGAATGCGCCAATTTGATATTAAATTTTATTAGATTAAATCGTGAATATTCTGCTTTTAAGAAGCTAAATAAAAAAAACGGTAAGAGTTAGATGTACATTGAAGCCGTATTCTTCAGATAACACCATGTTTCATGCTTTAGGGCATTTATCAGTGTTCAGAGAGTTCATTCCGCTATCGGAGAACGATAGTTCAATTATATATCTCTGTCAATGGCAATCCTTTCGTGAACAGGGGAACAATGAAAATCGAGGTGTAATAAATGCAAATACGTAAGTTACATACGCACGAAATCCCGCCATTTGAACTATTATTATTAGCGGATCCTTCACAGAAGCTTGTTGAGGAATATCTTCGAAGAGGACATTGCTATATCGCCTCACTGAATGATCAAATAATAGGAGTCTATGTTTTACTGCCAACAAGACCCGATACAGTTGAATTAGTAAATGTAGCAATTGATGAAAAGAATCAGGGCAGAGGGTTCGGAAAACAGTTAGTGAAACATGCAATACAAATTGCGAGGGAATTAGGATTCAAAACGATTGAAGTCGGTACTGGAAATTCAGGTGTTGGGCAACTTGCCCTTTATCAGAAATGCGGCTTTAGAATAACTGGAGTAGACAGAGACTTTTTTGTTAGACATTACGATGAAGAAATATTTGAAAATGGTATACAAGTGGTGGACATGATACGACTATCACAAGATTTATAATGGAACGATTGTTGAACTAACGGAAACATTAGCTTAATGACAACAGCGGCAGTCTAAGACTTTATTTTTCAAGTCCTAGTCCGCCGCTGGTTTATTTTCTTAGCATTTTAGATCGCGGCAACCCGGTTAATTACACAGCCTGCCGGCGAAATCCTGCAGGCTGTGCAGCTAAAGCTTGCAACCGCCTATCTTATTAGAACGTAAGGGGATAAAGCAGAAGCAGAAAGGATGAGCGAATATTTCTACCCCAGCCTTATTCCGAAAAATGAAAACGCCTAGTTTTATTTTCTTCGTCTCCGTTATCTTCGCGTCCATCTTGACGGGCTTCTTGTCGAGGCCCTATTTCACGGAGCGCGTCTTCTACCTGTACGAGGATACGTACAAATTCGCCGGCGAGCAAGAACGACTCGTCACCTACCATAGCAGCACGGCTGATCCCGTCCAAGTACGCACCGAAGACGAGTTAAACCGCACATTGATCATCGGCGGGCAGTCCTATGCGATTGCGGACATAAGCAACCCTTACTCGATCAAGTTCCGCGTGACCTATCCGAACGGCCATGTCTACAGCGTCGAGGATAATAATGGCTTGCTATGGAACTACGATGACAAAGGCAATATCGTCATGGCTATTCAGATTTACGCCAACGGCGAGCGGATCAAGGAAGAAGGGGAAGAAGATTTTCAGCCGTCGGCGCTCGTAATAGCGGCTTACCCCGATTACCATATCAAACGAGGCATGCCTGGGTTTCTGTTTTTTGCCATCGGCCTGTTGATCTTTGGCTGGTGCAGCTTCCGTTATCAAGCCTTCCAAGATTTAATGTTCCGCCTATCTCCGCAGCGGTTCATGTACGAGAACCCCGAGCCGAGCGACTTTTATTATTTAATGAGCAAGGTCGGCGGCATTGTCGTTATGATCGGTTCGATAATCGTCGCTTTCAAAGCGTACTAGGCGCATGTGGATACTGCTTTTGCCGCTTTTATTGAGTAGAGGCCAGGTTCACGCACAACCTTATTCCATATCATACGTTATAGTAGTAAACAGTTTTAAAAGAAGGATGGTATTGCTTAATGGCGGTAAAGATATGTACCGATTGTGGGGAATCAAACGCTGAAGGCTCGTTAATATGTGTTATTTGTGGTAGTTCGCTTAAAGATGCAATGATGGAAGGAACTCCAAACACTGTTAAAGATTATTCTAGAAACGCAACTCCCACAACATGCCAGCACTGTAATGAACGTTTGGTCCAAGGATCATTAACATGCAGATATTGTGGATCCGTTGTATCAAAAACGGTAAACGGTTCTCGTTATTATAGTGATCATATTTCCTCAGGGGAAAGCGGAGGATCCACACCTATGGCGACTTTTGGAAGAGGCTGCTTATGGCTCATCCTTGGTACATTAGGATTGGTACTGATCGCTGTTATTACCCAGAGTACAATTCAAATTCCGTGGTTCATATTTATCCCAGTCGTGATTCTTGTCTTCTGGATGGCTTCGAAGAAAGGAAAATAATTAGATCGGGTTGTGTAAGGCGCTCGATTGAGCTATCACAATCATGTATTGAAAAAAGAGGAGGAAATGGAGCTTTGAAACGTGTTGTCGTTTATGATCCGGATCTCGTCAGATCCGTCAATTTGCCTGAGAAGGTAGAGGCATTTTTGCTTAAAGAAGGGCTTCCTCTTATCGAACCCGCGGATGCCGTCTTAGGCGTTCGCTTCCAATCGTTCGCGGATATGGGACTTCTGCACACTGGCGAACGCAAGCTGCTGCCCATCGGATACGAATGGGAGCCGGAGAGCGCCATTCTGGGACTGGCTCAAGGTTCGGGGCATCTATATTCCTTCCACCCGACCTCCGGGCAATCAGGATTCGTTAACTCGGATATCCGTTTGTTTCTGTTGTTCTTATCCTGCGTCCGATCGTTTACAGCAAGTCACTCCGAAGGTGATCAAGCGACGATATGGACGGCGGAGCAAATGCGTGAACGGCTGGCCGCCTTCCGCCGCGGTGAGATCGTCCCGCAACATCCGAAACGGCCGGCCTTCGACCGCAAGACGGAGTTGACCCGGATGCGGGCTTTGTTTGAGGAGAAGGACGCGGCCAGCCTGGCAAACGAAAACCAATGGTGGAGCCTCGTGCTTGAGCAACTGGAAGACGGCTTATTATAGGGCTTCGCTAAAACATTCGGTAGTCGAAAGTAATCTAAATTGATGGACAATGCTTGCGTCTAGGAGGGTTAAAATGAAGGTCAAACGAATTGTCGCCAATATAAACACGAAGGATATCGCGGCAGCTACAGCCTTCTATCAGGATGTGCTCGGCCTTGACTTAATGATGGATCATGGTTGGATTAGAACCTATGGTTCAAACGAGGAGATGAGCGTTCAAATTAGTATCGCCTCGCAAGGCGGCTCAGAAACGCCTACGCCTGAATTATCGATTGAAGTCGATAATGTGGATGCCGCTTTAGAAGGCATGAAGAGAGCCGGATTTCCGATAGAATATGGGCCTGTCGACGAACCTTGGGGCGTTCGTAGATTCTATGTACGCGATCCATTTGGCAAGCTAATTAATATTCTTGCTCATAAACAAGGGTAATCTTACGGCCAATCGTAAACGGACGCTGGTCTTGCTTGCTTCATGCGCTATTGGGGGGAGAGGGCCGGCGCCTTATGCCGATCCCTGAATTGTTTGGGCGAACAATCGTTGTACCGTTGGAACAGATCGTAGAAGTGTCCAAGGTTTGAGACTCCCGCCGCTTCGGCAACTTCGGCGATGCTGATGTCGCTCGTAAGCAGCTGTTGCTCGGCCTTCCTTATTCGCTTGTAGGAGACGAAGTCAATAAAGGACATGCCGAACGCTTTCTTGAACGTCTTAATAAAGTGGGTATAGCTCATATTAAGAAGGCTGCTGACCTCGACCACGGACAGTTTGTTGCCCAGTCGTTCTTCCACATAGTCAATTGCTGGCTGCAGCCGATGAGCCAATTGGTTGTCGCTATAATTCAGCTGCTTACGCTCATCATGTCTAAGCAGCAATAAGAGAAGATCTTTGATGCGGGAAGAAACGGCAAGCTCGTAACCAAGCTGGCCTTCGTTCATTTCCTTGAAAATATCGCGGATCAGGGCGGCAGAGCGGGTGCGCGCATCGCGGCACTCCCTGTAAATGTAGTTCAGCGTGCTGAGCGGACGAAGAACTTCCGAGAAGTGACGCATGCTGGTCAGCGTGCTCTGATCCCAATATTTGCGCAGATCAATTTGGAACACGAGGTAACTCAAGTTGCCGTCCTTCGTTTGAATCGTCCTGTGAGGTTCGGAGGATCCGAACAGGCAGATATCTCCTTTGCGCAGTACCAATCGTTCCTCTGTGCAAAAGGCCGTCAGCTCTCCCTTGAGGATAAGGAGAAACTCTACCTCCTCGTGGTAATGCCATTCTGCATACTGTTTCTGTCTCCAATCCTGCTCGACCTGCAATTGAACGGCTTCCGGCGCGGTATCCTTGCAATCGATTTGCCAGATTCGCATGGCAAGAAACGGATTCTGATAGACAACTTGCTCATGGTGCATCCCGGAATACATGGCTCGGACTCCTTTTGCTTTCGACTTGTATGGGACAGAATGACGTAAGGATATCGTAACATAAACCCGAAATTTGATAAAGAATATGACAGAATACCGTATAAATGAAAACGAATCGGTCATCGAACGGAGAACGCTTGTCGCGATAATGTGACAAGCGTTCTTTGTGTATTGAGGTTTGCTCGACGATTGTCGGCCGGGTTACGAGTCTAATTCAAAGAGGAGCTGGCGAATACGAAGAACCGGATCGGCGACTAGTCAATCTCCGATTGACGGGTTTTTCGCTTGATGTTAGTTTATGAATAAGAACGCTCGGCGGATCGCAATGCCACGAACGTTAACTGCTTACAGGACAGGAGCTGCCGGGATGAACAAACAGACAGTACCACTTCCGTCGTCTAGATCTCTCAAGAATCGGCTGGTGCTGTTTTTTACGATTATGGTGCTCGCACCGCTCGTGTCCATTCTGATTCTGTATCTCAGCAACGTGTATCCGCTGTTGAATCAGCGAATCGAGAACGAAATTCAGAACAATCTGAAGCAGTTCGCGACATCGTTGCAGGGAACGTTGGAAAGTCTGAACTACGCCACACAGCGCTTCGCTTTCGCCGACAGCGTGGGGAGCAAGCTGGGGGAGTGGTTGACTTCGGACGATCTGTACGAGAAATCGAAGCTGACACGGGAGATTACGAGCGAACTCAATTTGATCTCCATTACCAACCCCGTGATTGGACTGACCTTTTATTACGACGAGTCCAGCGAGTCGCTAGTGTTTGCAATGCCGCAGGTAAGGGAGTTTAGACTGGACGAGTTGCCGGTCATGTCTAAGACTTCAAGCATCACCTATTTCCGTCCGCATCGATCACTGGATCGTTTTAATCACCGGAATGTACTATCCGTCATTCGAAGAGTCGACTTGCCCGACAACAAACATGTGATGATCTATGCGGAGACAAGTTATAATTTTATGCAAAATATTCTCGAAACCGATCGGACGAATCGCCCGCATCTCATTGTGGACGACACCGGCGTAGTGATTTATTCGGAAGAGGAGAAGGCGTTCCCGCCAGGCAGTCGTCTCGCTTTGGGCGGTACGAAGAAGGTTCGCAGTGCTGGGTATTATCTGTTTCATGAACCGACGTATACAGGCTGGAGGGTCGTCAGCCTGGTGCCCAGTGGCACCTACCATAAGGAGATTAACCGCTGGTTGCTGCAGCTTGGCGTCATTCTGCTGCTGTCGCTTGTCGTGGGCCTTATACTCGCGCGGGTGATCTGGCGCATGGTTTATGACCCGCTGAGGAGAATCAACAACGGTTTCCAACTGGTCGGCACCGGCGACTTGTCTACGCCAATCGCGTCTACCCGAATCGTGGAGTTCGATCAACTGTTGCGGCACTTCGAGAAGATGCGGCTTCGCATCCGGCAACTGCTGGAGGATAACGCCATCAAAGAGAGGCGGCGAGCGGACTTCGAGACGGAGAAGCTGCTGTACCAGATCAACCCGCATTTTATTCATAACACGCTTGATACGATACGGTGGCTTGCTCGCGTCAAGGGCAATCATGAGATCGACGAGCTGGCTTCTTCGCTGAACAAGCTTCTGTATTACAATCTGGGCAAAAAAGGACATATGTCTACCGTCGCGGAGGAAATCGAAGCGCTGCAGGATTATATTGCCTTGCAAAGAGTCCGCTACGACTTCGAATTCCAGGTGTCCGTGCTGGCGGAGCCGGAGGTGCTTCAGTTCGCGATACCGCGATTTATCCTGCAGCCTCTCGTTGAAAATTCGCTGTATCACGGCAATCTCGGCGAGAACGGGGTCATCACCGTCACGATTGGGCGATTGTCCGGCGAGTCTGTATTCACGATTACAGTGCGGGACAATGGAGCGGGCATGACGCAGCCCAAATTGGATATGCTGATGCAGGACGGTCTCGGAACAGACGGCAAGATAGGTCTTGGCATTGGCACCTACTACGTTCGCAAGGTGCTGGAAAATCAATTTGGACAGTCCGCGGACTTCGGCATAGAAAGCGTCGAAGGCGAAGGCACTTGCGTCTATCTCAAGCTGCCCATCAGACAGGAGGGGACTTAACGAGATGAACGTGTTGGTCGTGGATGACGAAAAACTGGTTCGAGCTGGCTTTATCGCATTGATGCCATGGGACAAATTCGGAATGAAAGTGGCGGGCGAGGCGGCTAATGGCGAGAAAGCGCTGGAATTTTTGTCGGCCAATCCTGTGGATCTGGTCATTACCGACCTGGCGATGCCCGTATTGTCGGGACTGGAGCTGATGCATGTCATGAAGGAGCGGCATCCCGACATTCCGGTCGTCGTGCTGACGTTCCATCAGGATTTCGAGCTGGTGCAGGAAGCGCTGCGCCTCGGCGCTATCGATTATATTGCAAAGGTAGAACTGGAGAAGGAGCAGCTGGAGCAGGTATTGGGCCGGATCAAGGCGCGTATCGGGAAGGAACGTCAACGAGGCGGCATGGCGCAAGTGAGTTTGTCGCTGGAGACACTGGCGATCGCCTATTATATCGGCAAGCGCGGAGGTAAAGCGGCGGAGCGTCCTGCTCATATGGTCGCAGAAGCACAGGAACTGGATGACGGCGTCTGGTACGTGCCGCTTCCCGAATACAACAAGGAAGGCGGGGCAGTAAGCATTCAGCAAGCACTTGGCAGAGAATGGACGGTGCTCGGTTTCGAGAGGCCGTGCGGCATAGAACGGGATCGGCTCGGCAAAGCGGCGCGGCGCTTCCGGGAGACGGGGCTGTTCTATCTGTCCGAACCGGAACGTCGCGTCTACCGGGTCGATCCGGAGGCTTGGCTTGCGGAAGCGATGGCTGAACCGGAGACCGTAGCGCTTCAGTCGTCATTGCAACGGAGCTGGACCGACTGGCGGTGGCTACGCGATGACGAGGCGTATGCTAAGCTGTTGCGGGAGACAGAGGATGCGCGCCTGCCTGCCATCCAAACGCGGGACATGCTGCTGTCGTCGCTGCGGGAGCTTCGCACGTTCGGAGTGGCCGGAGAAGCGGCGGGTCTGGAGCCGGATCTCGAGCGCATGACGGATTGGAGCGGCTGCGTCGACATGCTGGACGGCATCCGTCGACGATATCAGGCCGCCTTTCTGCATAGCGGGTATTCGTCCGAGGTAGTAGAGAGCGTCGCGAAGGCGATTCGGTATGTCGAGGAGCATCTGGAAGAAGATTTTAGCCTCGTTGATGTCGCCGTAGCGGTTAATCTCAGCCGCAGTTACTTCAGCCAATGTTTCCGTGATATGGTGGGCAAGCCGTTCGTTGAATATGTGCGCGCAGCTCGCATGGAACGGGCGAAGCGTCTGCTGGAAAGCACGGACAAACCTATCTACTGGGTAGCGGAACGCTCCGGTTATGCCGACGAAAAATATTTCAGTAAAGTATTCCGCAGCCAATACGGGCTGCTGCCGCGCGAATACCGCTCCCGCTATATCGGCACAAGTGGAGAAACGTCCAGCCCATAGTGGAATTTCGTCCGCTGCTAAATCTTTCTTTAGGCGACATGAGGCAAATATGCTCTTAATCAAGGACCGTTTCCCGACTTGGAAACGGTTTTTTTCATTTATAATAAAAGTGCGATCGCAAGCTGAACAGTTAATTAAACAAATACGCTAGGGGGATGTAACGTGTCAACACGATTTATCAGAAACTTCACTCTATTGTTTGTCCTGTCCGCCATGCTGACGACTGCCTGCACCGGTGGAGCGGGCAAGCCGGAGAGCACCGCTGGAACGGGGAGAAATACGGCAACAGCCAACCCGGAGGCAACCTCCATCGTCGAAGAGCACGATCCCTTTGGACGGTACGAGGAGCCGCTCGAAATTTCCATTGGCAAGTCGCTTAATCTGTCTGACAAATCGCTGCCGGAAGGAGATACGCCGATCAGCAACCAGTTTACGCGTTATCTGGAGAAGCGGCTGAATTTGAAGTTTAAAGCTTATTGGCAAGCGGGAGGCGAAGCTTACTCCCAGAAGGTAAGCGTAGCGACCGCCAGTGGCGATCTTCCCGACGCTATGGTCGTGTACTCGTACTCCGAGCTGCGCAAGCTGGTGGACGCCGGATTGGTAGAGGATATGACCGAGGTCATCGAGCAATACGCGTCTCCGCTCGTCAAGGAAATCTATGCGGCGGGCGATCATGCGGCGACCAAAGCGGCCACGTTCGGCGGACGGGTGATGGCGATTCCCGCTTCGCAGGGACTGGGCGACTCGATGTACATGATGTTCATCCGCCAGGACTGGCTGGATAAGCTCGGGCTGCAGGCGCCGACCACGCTGGAGGAACTGGAGCATGTCATCGCTGAGTTTCTGGATAAAAATCCGGGCAACGTCAAGGATCAGATCGGCTTGCCGGCTTACAGCCTGTTCGGCATGACCAACAACTTCCCGACGCTGAATCCGATCTTCGCTTCCTACGGCGCGTTTCCGACCAACTGGGTGAAGGACAAGGACGGCAATGTCATGAGCGGCCTGATCGCCCCGGAGACGAGAGAATCGCTGGCGAAGCTGAGAGAGATGTATGCGGCGGGTCTCATCGACAAGGAGTTTGCGCTGCGCAAGGATGTGTTGGAGCCGATCATCAGCAACCGTACGGGCGTCTTTTTCGGACCGTGGTGGATGGGCTTCAACCCGCTCAACCAGTCGATGCAGAACGATCCGGAAGCACAATGGAAGGCATATCTGGCGCCGCTCGGCAAGGACGGCAAATACAACACGCATGTGCAATCGCCTTCTTCGATGTTCTATGTGGTGAAAAAAGGCTACAAACATCCCGAAGCAATCATGAAGCTGGTCAATGTGCAGACCGAAAACGAACAGGGCCTTGATCCCGAGGCCGATATGGATCTCGGCGTGGACTGGGTCAACGAACCGCTGCGTGCGCCGGTCGACTTCCCGGATTCCATCGAAAAGGATGCTGAGAAAGTCATCAAGGCTCTGAACAACGAGCTGCCAGCGGATCAGCTTACGAGCAAACAGAAGCGCATTTATGAAAGCTGGCTTAAAACAAAAGACAACCCTACCTCGGATATTGCAGCTTGGTCGGAAGCCTTCTCCTATGTTGTCGGGGGCGGACAACTGCTCGAGCCTCAGCTCAATAAAGTGCCGAGCCTCTACTACGGCGAAACGAACACAATGGTGACGAAGGGAGCGGCTCTCGGCAAGCTGCAGCAGGAGGTGTTTAACAAAATTATTATGGGCTCGGCGCCGATCGAAGCGTTCGACCAATTCGTAATTGATTGGAAGAAGCAGGGCGGTGACGAAATAACGGCCGAGGTGGCCGAACTCCTGCAGCCATAAAACGATAAATGTGAAAGTGGTGCCCGCGACAGTCCGGCGCCACTTTCCTTTGAAGGGGGAGGAGCCGTCATGGGGAGAAAAAAAACGTTTGCGCTGGACTACCATCTCATGCTTGCGCCCGGTATTCTGCTGCTGGTGCTGTTCTCTGTCGTGCCGATGTTTGGCATCGTTATCGCGTTTCAGCAATACAGTCCAGGCCGCGGCATCTTTCATTCGGAGTGGACGGGGCTTGACAATATCCGCTATATGTTTCAGTTGCGGGACAGCGGACTTATTTTTAGAAATACGTTGTTTATCGCCATTATGAAAATAGCGGGCAATCTGGCCGTGCCGATCGTATTCGCGCTGCTGCTGAACGAACTGCGGATGAGGCTGTTCAAGCGGATCGTGCAGACGGTCGTTTATTTGCCGCATTTTCTGTCATGGGTTATCCTGGCAGGCATTCTTACCGATATTCTGGGCTACAAGGGTTTGGTCAATCAACTGCTCAGCGTGTTTGATATCGAGCCGATTCTGTTCTTTGCCAGCAATAAGTGGTTCCCGGCGATATTGATCGGAAGCGAAGTGTGGAAAGAATTTGGCTTTAATACGATTGTGTTCCTCGCTGCTTTGGCAGGCATCAGCCCGGCGCTGTACGAGGCTGCGGCGCTGGACGGCGCGGGGCGCTGGCAGCGGCTGCGGCATGTGACACTGCCGGGCATGCTACCTGTCATTGTGCTGCTCGCGACGTTGGGGCTCGGCAATGTGCTTAATGCGGGCTTCGATCAAGTGTTCAACTTATACAATCCCGTCGTCTACGAGTCGGGCGATATCATCGACACTTATGTGTACCGCAGCGGTTTGATGGATGCCCAGTATGGTCTTGCCACCGCTGTCGGCTTGTTGAAGTCCGTTGTCAGCTTCGTGTTGATTATATGCTCTTACGTGCTGGCATCCCGCTTTGCCAATTATCGAATCTTCTGAAGGACGGAGGTGAACATCCATGATGAAATCCCATTCTCTGTCCGACAAGCTGGCGGACGGCCTGATCGCGCTGGTGCTGGGCGGCGCCGCCTTGCTGTCGCTTTATCCGATCTGGTATACGGTGGCCGTCTCGTTGAGCTCCAGCGCCGCGGCAGCCGGGGGGCTCGTTAAGCTATGGCCGGTCCAATTCACACTGCAAGCTTACAGGACTATTATGGACGATCCCGCTTTTTTTCGCGCGTTCGGCGTTTCCTTGCAGCGTGTGGGTCTTGGGGCGCTGATCAACTTCGTGCTGACGGTGCTGATGGCGTATCCGCTGTCCAAATCCGCAGCGCAGTTCTCCGGACGCAATGTGTACATGTGGTTTGTTGTATTTACGATGCTGTTCAGCGGCGGACTGATTCCGTGGTATCTGACCATCAAGGAATATGAATTGCTGAATACGATCTGGGCGCTGGTGCTGCCGGGGGCGGTGCCGGTGTTCAACGTCATCCTGACAGTCAACTTCTTCCGCAGTTTGCCGCGGGAGTTGGAGGAGGCTGGTTATATGGATGGCGCGGGGCCGTGGTATGTGCTGTGGAACATCTTTGTCCCGCTATCCGCGCCCGTGCTTGCGACCGTAACTCTGTTCAGCATCGTCGGCCATTGGAACTCCTTCTTTGACGGGCTGATTCTGATCAGCAATCCGGAGAAATATCCGTTGCAAACCTATGTACAACAAATGGTCGTCCGTTTTAGTACGGAAAGTATGACGCCGGATCAGCTCAAAAATCTCGGGGAGCTGTCCAACCGGACGCTCAATGCGGCAAAAATATTTGTCACCATGCTTCCTGTGCTGCTGATTTACCCGTTTCTGCAACGCTTTTTTATTCACGGAATTATGCTTGGATCGGTCAAAGAATAACAAGGAGGCTGCCCTGATGAACCGTCGTTTGAAAACGGGATTGCTGCTTGTATTAGTCCTTTTGCTTCTTTTTCCCATTCTGCCGGGCTCGAGCTTGCCCGCCGCGCAAGCGGCCGAAGAGATTGGAGACACCGCGTACGCGCTGACGAGCCCGCCCAATGTGGACAGCCTTATTACTAGCGAACCGGACAAGGTGATCGCAGACCACTATTCGCTGTACGCCAAATCCTCGTCGCCGGACTGGCGGGAATTTCTGCACTCCGACTCTGGCAAGCTCCCTCTGCTGCCAGGGAACAGCTATTTGGTTACATTTAAATACAGAATCGCTGAGACTCCGCAGAATTACGCGTATTTTTTTGCATACACGCCTTCAGGCGGCGGTGGGGAATCGTTGGGCTGGGCCGAGCTGGAGGGAGAGCCGGGGGAGGTTCATGAGTATACCGCTACGATCGATCTGACGACAAGCTCCCGTACGGACTACCACCTCGTCTTCGGACTCCGTGGCGGCGGAGCCGTTTCCATCGATGATATCGTAGTAAAGAGAGGCGGCGTGTCCGTCGACAAGGAATCGTTCGAACCGGAGGCTCCGTTGTACCAGACCTATCTATCCGCCCCGTCCTGGCCGGGACATGGCGTCGTGACGGATCTACCGGAGCAGGTTATCGACGGGCTGTACGCGCTGCGGAGCGTTTCGGATCAGGGAGCCGAATGGGTGGAGTTCTTGCATTCCGATCCCGTTCAACTCACGCTGGAAGCTTCGCAAACTTATACGGTTCGCTTTCAGTATCGGGCTCTGCAGCCGCTGGGCGATTATTTATATTTTTTCGCCAAAAGCGATACGGGCGGCGAGCCCGCTTCCGCCTCCAGTTGGCAAACATGGGAGGACGACGCGGCCGAACAAACTTACACGGTAACGAAGCAGTTCCAACTCGGTCCTCATGATGATTACCGCCTGATCTGGGGTATTCGGGGCGGCGGCGCGGTATCCGTGGACAATATTGAGGTGTATAAAGGAGGCGTCGCAGGCAAGCTAGTCTACAAAGAAGGCTTCGAGCCGCTCAAGGCGGGTGATTTCGACGATACGCCCTATCAGTCTCCCTGGGGCGACGGCGGTTTCATCACCGCCAACAAAAGCAAGGTTTTAAACGGGAGCTATTCTGTAACTGCCAAAACAACGACGGGCGTAGAGTGGAACGAGGTGCTGCACTCCGTTCCGTCTGAGCTTCCGCTCGCTGAGCAGGGCGAATATTTTATCGAATTCGATTACCGTATTATTCGTCCATCCCCTCTGACGTCGAAGCCGGCGAATGAAAAGTATTTTTACTTCTTTGCTTATTCGCCGACGGGATCAGCGGGCTGGACGCCGCTGGACGAGGATCGCGACGGCATGCCCGACAACGATGGCACCCTTAAGCTGGAGGGCGCGCCGGGTTACACGTACCACGTCGAGCATAAGTTCAAGCTGGGCAATTACAACGATTACCGACTGGTCTGGGGAATCCGTAATGGCGGCGAAATTTCGATCGATTCCATCAAGCTCTACAAGGATGGCAAGCTGATCTCCCATGAGGATTTCGAGCGCTTATGGACAGGGGATTACAGCGGAACTTATCTGGAGCAGCCGGAAACTGCGGACGAGGGCGGCCGAGTGACGGGAGAGGCGGGGCTGGCCATCTATGGCAGCCGTTCGTTGGCAGCCGACGGGAAAGCAGCCGGACCAGTGGAGATCGCACGAACCGACTCATCGAGGTTTATTTTGCAGGCGGGCGAGAGTTACACGGTTCGGTTTCAATATAAGGTAATCGGTACGGGCGTTGATGTGATGTTCAAAGCATGCGACGGAGCATGTGGTACGGCGGGCGACAGGGGAGCAACGACGGCAACCGCCCCGAGCGGACAGATCTACGCTCATGAATCGACCTTCACGTTGGGCTCCTCCGACGATTACCGGCTCCATTTCTTTGTGGACGGGCAGGGAACCGCTGTCATTGACGATTTGGTTGTCGTGCATGACGGACTGGTCATATACCGTGAGGATTTCGAGCCGCGACCGGCGCGGGATTTCTACAAGGAAACATTACGACTCGACGATGACGGCGCGTTGTCTTATACGATCCGTGAAGCGGAGACGCCGCTCGAGGCCATTCAGGCCGAGGAGTTGTACGGTTCTTCAGCCTTGTCAGGCGCATGGGATGTCCGTCCCTTCGAATGGGCAGCGATGAACCGCACCTTGCACCTGCGCAGCAAGCCGTCCGAGGACTCTACTTTGACGCTGAGCTTCAACGGGACGGGTATCCGGCTCTACGGCATGAAGTTTTCTTGGGTAGGACAGATCGGCTACAGCATCGACAATGGAGCCATTGAGGGCGTCATTGACGGCAATAACGATCTGGTGTTCACTGCTTACGACGAGCTGCTGTCCGTCACCGGCCTGTCCCCGGGCAACCATACGCTGAAGCTGACCTCCCTGAACGACGAGACGGGATATGTGAAACACAACTCCTTCTGGAAATCATGGGATGTATGGCTTGACTACATCGAAGTGATCGACGGCTCAGTCATTGGCCCCGGTCTCGGGGCTCTCGGCGGCAGCGGCTGGACGGAAGTGACGGGCGGCGTTTACCATAACGGCAAGGCGGCGCGGATTTCGCCCGGCGGAGAGCTGCGCGGAACTTTCATCGGAGACAGTTTAGAGGTTTATGCGCTCAAGGAACCGGGCGGCGGAGAAATGACGGTTTATCTGGACGATGTACCCCATACCGTCAGTCTGAATTCGGGTTCCGCTCCTGCATCGGTACAGCAGGTATTCAGTTTCTACAATATTCCGAGGGGCAATAACGAGACAGATTCGCATCATATGTACCGGATCGCGGCAGGCACGTCCACGGCAAATGTGGATTACATCCGGATCGGGCGCAAGGCTTATGCGGATACCGGCAGGCTGACGCTTGATGTACCGTCGTATCCTGCTGGACAACGGCTGGCGGCGGTGGCGGTGCAAGCCGTCGTGCCGGAAGGATCGACGCTGCAAATCCAGGCGCTGGACGCCGGGCAGAACGTGCTAGCTCAAACAGAAGGCTGGCTGCTTGATATGGGAGCGGTCGCTGACGGTGCAGCGAAAAAAGTGGTAATCAGATTGACAGGCGGTACCCGCACGCGCTCTCCGGAAATTCAGGCGGCGTATTTGCTGGCCGGCCGCTCGGTCTCGGATACGTCGGAGCCTGACGAGGTGCTGATCGGGCCCGATACGGGCACGATCAAGGAGACGAAGGAGACGCTGAATAACGGTATCGGCAACTTTGTATGGCTGCCGAAGCGTGGCTATTTGGCCACCAACGGCTGGCAGGGCAACTCGAAAATTGATATTTTGGTGTCCGCGTCGCAGTTGCAGGCAGGCGGCACCGGTTTTATGGTCAGCCAGCGGAGAGGGCTTGGAGACATTGCGCGCCCTGCGAAGGTGACGGAAGGCTGGGTGCAGGACACGACGCCGGATATTTTCACCGAGGAAGAGGTCGGAGTGCTGCAATCCATTGGAGGAAATTACTTTCTGGGGCTGCATGCTGAGGAGATGGACATCTCTATGGTACAAGGAGCGCTGCGGCAGGAGACGCGCGAAGACATGGGCGACCTGTACAACTTCGCCACGGATGCGGCAGGCCGAGCGAAGTATGAAGCGGAAATCGGCCTATATGCCGATCGTTATCAGAGTTGGGGCACCGAGGCGCTGGTCAACAGCGCGCTAACGTACCAGCATGCGACGTATCGGGCCGGAGCCGACTGGGTAATCGGCCAGTTGCAGGAGCATATGGTCAGCGGAGGCGTACAGCTTGCTTATCTGCGAGGGGCCTCGTATCAGTTCGACAAGCCGTTCGGCACATGGCTGTCGCTGTGGTACGACCATAAGGTGCCGACCGAAGACCCGCAAATGATCCAGTATCAGAATCAGTGGGGCATCGGGAACATGAATACCGGCTACAGCGTTAACGAAATGAGGCGTTCGCTGTTCCTTGCCTACTATTCGGGCTCCCGGATGCTGGTTCCGCAGGACGGTATTACAGTATTCACCGACAAAGGCAGGGACGGCGACTGGCAGCCGTCACTGTGGGCGCAGGAGGTCAAGGCGTTCCATGCGTACGCTGACAACCACGAGGCCGGCAACCCGGCGAAGCGTGTTGCCATCATGACCGACCTGAACAACGGCTATACGCCGTCCACGCTGTGGCAGGGCTGGCCAAGCTGGACGAATCCTCCTTACGACAAAGGCAATCCGATCGGTCAGCGTTGGGGCCTGTTGCCTGCCGAGCGGCCGGAGGAGGCGCAGCGTGAGACGATGAAACTGCTGTACCCCGGCTCCGAGAATAGCGGCGGGCTTTTCAAATATCCAGGTGTGTTTACCTCTACGCCATACGGTCCGGTCGATGTGGTGGCATCTGATATTGCGCCGGAGAAGCTGGCCGAATACGACGGCGTAGTGCTGATGGGCAGATTCCAGGGAGATCAAGGGCTGTTCGACAAACTGAAGGACTATGTCGAGGACGGGGGATGGCTGTACGCCAACGCCAGTCAGTTCGCGTCGTACGGCCTGGAGACTGATTTCTGGGGCGGAAGCTATAATACGGCGCTGACGAGCAACTCGTCGGCCACTACAATGCTTGTGAGCGAGCTTTCATCGGTCGTGACGACAGATACGCTGCCGCAAGGACAGAGCTACGCGTATGCATCCATGTCGGTGACCGCACCCTCGGCTGCCGTTATCGCGAAGGCTGCAGGCGGCGATCCCGTCGCCGTCAGGAATATTTACGGCAGCGGCAAGGTGTTCCTGTCGCTGACCGATTACGACCTGAACAGCGACGCATTCCCGGGGGCGACTATGCTGCCGTCGTCCGCCCGCATGATCGGGGCTTTTACGACGCGGCTCAACAGCGCGGAGGTGGTTGTCGGCGGAGCGGAAGGGCTGGAATATTTGCCATTCCGTCAAGCTGACGGCAAGCCGGGCATCTTACTGGTGAATCACCGCAGCGATGTTTCCTTGAGCGTATCGCTGCGCTGGCCGGGTGCGGCCTCGGCCAAAGCGCGCGACATCGTGTCGGAGACCGATTATACGTTGCAGGTGTCGGGAGCGGATCGCTTGCTGCCATCGTTCGCGGTGGCTCCCGGACAGGTTGCGGTGCTGGAACTGGACTGAATCGCGACACTAGGAGGCATATTGATGCAAGAGAAAACATCTGTTATCGTCGTAACCGACATGTATCATCCGGCGCAAGATCCCGGCGACAACTTTGACATTCTGACCGCTTATTCTCTGCCGGAAATTGACCTGTTGGCCGTCATACTGGATGTGACCGAGAAATTCCGTTCGCCCTATGCGAACGACAACAATCCGATGTTTCGCGACATGCGCGGCCTGGGACGTGACCCTGGTATCGTGCCGATGTCGCAGCTCAATTATATTTACAACCGCAAGATACCCTTCGCGCCGGGACCGTTCGTGCCGATGAAGGGACCGGACGATAAGATGGAGAATACGCCGGCTTACGGACAAGGAGGCATCTGTCTGATGTTGGAGACGCTGCGTCGAGCGGCAGGACAGGTAGAGGTTCTGTCCTTCGGCTCGGCCCGCACAATCGCGGCTGCTTACAATCGCGAGCCGGACCTGATGCTGGAGAAGGTGCGTCGGGTGCATCTGTCCGCCGGCTCCTCTGACCCCGGCTTTCTGGAATGGAACGTGCTGCTGGACCCGAATGCGATCAGATGCCTGTTGGACAGCCGGCTGCCCGTCGCGCTGTACCCCTGCGCCACCGGAGATGGACCGTTTGCGTATGGCCGACACAATTCGTTCTGGCTGCTGCCTAATCTTTCCTTCGTACGGGATATGCAACCGCGTCTGCGGCGGTATCTCACTTTTGCTTTCCTGCATGAGAGCCGGATGGACTTTCTACGCGCCGTGGAAGAGGAAGCAACGTCGGAGCAGCTCGCAGAGCTGGACGGCATAAGCCACAATGTATGGGAAACGGCGATCTGGGCCGAGGTATCTGGTCGTGCCCTTGTACGCCGTGCAGACGGTAGCTACCGTCTGCTGCCCCGGACGTTATGTGAGCAGGGCGATACGGTGCTGCCGGGGGAGCTTGTGCCATGTACGGCTATTGTGTATGACAACGGGGCTTATGAAGTAAAGCTGAACGGGAAGGCGCGGGGCAGCCTGCCGCAGCGCTGGTTGTACGAACGCGGCGATCCCCATGAGAACGAAGCAGCGTTGCGCGAGGCGTTGCCTGCATTGTACCGCTCGTTTGATATTTGCTCTCTTAAAGAGTAAACGGTGAAAGCCAAGGCAAGTGTGCCAGAGGAAAAAAGCAGTCCATTTTCTACTGAAGATGGCTGCTTTTTTGTGTTTGCCAGATCTGATGCAACCCTCCGGACAAAGAGGATTATTGGCAAGATTTGTAGAATGATTAGTTATCGCGAGGGGGAAGCCGCTTTGAAATTCGTTTATTCGATTCGAACCATTTTGATTGCGGGTTTTTTGGCGGTCATGCTGCCTACCCTTTTGTTCATGATGATTAATCACTTCTATTCCAGGGATATCGTTCGCGACAAGGTAACGGAGACGTACAGCAATACGCTGGATATCTTCGTCGGGCAGACGGACGACAATTTGGATGAAATTATGAACTACCTTCTTAAGATGTCCATTCTGGACGTGGATGTCGGCATGTTAATGTCGTTCCCGACAAACGACGATATGTATACGCTTACGAAGATTCGGATCGATACCAAGCTGAAGCGGGACGTCGACATCTATAATGTCATTGACAGCGTGTTCTTGTATCACGAACAGGACATTATTATGGGTACGAACAGCGAATACAATAATATGAAGGATATTATACAGACGCATATGGGCGAGCGCACAGCCAGTACGGCATCCATAACGGACGACGTTAGCCGGAGATGGGAGGTTCGGTTCGATCAGAGAATGCCGGGGGGATTTTTCCTGCTGAATAGCATTGAGGTCAATGCCGGACTTCATGTCGGAGCGCTGATTCGCTTGAAGGACATTAACGAAAGTCTCCTCACCCAATGGAGCGACGGTGTCATTGGCGATACGGGGATATGGCTGCGGGAAGAAGATCGTCTCAAAAAACGGCTTACGGAAAATGAACCTCCTGTAGATGCCGGGGCTACACGGATTACGAATGTTTCCTACCAGACGCTGAGCAGTAGCGATAACGGAAAGTCCTATCTCGTCATGAACCGGCCCAGCCGGGTTGTTCCCGTCGCTTATCAAGTGATTGTTCCCGAGCAGGCGCTGCTGAAGGAACTGAGCTTTTTCCGCAATGTCGCGTTATTCGCTCCGATTGGTCTGGTTCTGATTTTGTCCCTGTATTTGATTTTCATCCGCAAAATGTTGTTTAAGCCGCTTCAGGAGCTGATCTTCGGTATGCGGAAAATCTCGCTGGGCATGCTGGATGTCCGTCTCAAGCGGGGCAAGACGATCGAATTCGAGTTTCTGGGCGAAACCTTTAACAAGATGGCGGAGCAGATCAAGACGCTTAAGATCGACGTGTACGAGGAGCAGCTCCGCGTCAAACAGGGGGAGCTGCGGCAGCTCCAAAGCCAGATAAACCCGCATTTTTATATGAACAGCTTGAATATTATTTATAACCTGGCCGCTCTTAACGATACGGAATCCGTAAAAAAGATGTCGCTTCACCTGGCCGACTACTTCCGATTTATTATGCGCAGCAACTCGGACACCATTACGATCCGGGAGGAGCTGTCGCATATCGGCAACTATATTACGATTCAGCAGATCCGATTTCCCGATAAGCTGGCCTGCGCCATTAAAGCGGATGAAGAAGTAACCAAACTGCCGATTCCGGCGCTAACGCTGCAGCCTTTCGTAGAGAATGCGATCATACATGGCTTCAAGAACAGGCGGAAAACCTTCCATATTTCGATTACCGCGGCAATAGGCGAGAGAGAGGGCCAACCCGCATTGACGCTGACGGTTGCCGATAACGGTACGGGGTACGATGAGGCGGTGTTAGAACAGCTCCGGCAGAAACGGTATGTGCCTCAAGGCGATTCCGGGGGACTTGGCATTATGAATGTGATCGACCGATTGTCGATTCTGTACGGAGACCGCTGTTCAATCGAATTCGGCAATAGCGCTGACGGAGGTGCCGTGGTCACGATCAGCATTCCGTTGCAAGGGGGAGGAGCTTAAACGATGTATAATTTGTTGGTCGTGGATGACGAGGATATAGCGATTCGCGGGATCCGCCATGGAATCGACTGGAGCGATACGGAAATCGCGGAGCTCTTTGTCGCATATGACGCGGAAGAAGCCAAAGAGATGATGCAGGAGCATCGGATCGATATCTTGTTATCGGACATCGATATGCCCGGCGACAACGGCATTGAATTGCTTCGATGGGTAAATGGGAATAAGCCGGATACCGTGACGTTGTTCCTGACAGGCCATGCGGATTTTGTTTATGCTCAGCAAGCGGTGCATCTCGACTGCTTCGATTATTTGCTCAAACCGATTGATCATGCCCAGTTAAAACAATGTATCGCGGCCGCCGCGATGAAGGTAAAGGAGCAGCGCCAGCTCGTCGAGATCAAGGATACGTTCGCGATGGTATCCGAGCAGTGGAGACAGCAGCGGCCCGCCATGGTCGAGCGGTTCTGGCAGGATTATCTGCATGATCGCGTATCGACCCATCCAAGCAGGCTGGAGCCGATTTTGGGGACCTACGACATCCCGCTGCAAGGAGACAGTCTCATCCGTATGATCGTCGTCAGCATCGAGCAATGGCGAGAGGAATGGTCGGCGAGAGACGAAGCGATTATGACTTATGCGGTCAAGAAGGCAGCCGAAGAGCTGCTGCTCGAGGGGCGTGCCGGGACCGTCGTGCAGGAACCGAACGGCATGCTCTACGTCATCGACTACCACCCTCATCCCGAAGAAGAATCCGGGCTGGAGTCGCGTTGTCTGCATCTGATCCAGCAATGCCGCACGCTGCTGCATTGTCAGCTGTCTTGTTACGCCGGCTCGCCGGTCTTGCTGCAGGAAGCGAGGGCGGAAGCGCAGAGGCTGCTGGAGCAGGAGAAAAACAATGTCAGCCAAGGCGGCACCGTATGGCTCCATGCCGAACCGGGCAAAAGCAAAAGCAATCACACCGCGTATGAATTCCCGTTTGCGGATTGGAGTTCCTTGCTTTCGCTTGGCAAACGAACGGAGCTTGCGTACCGAGTGGACGAATGTTTCGACCGGCTGCTGGAGCGCAAGGCGAACTATACGGAACTTGCTTCGTATTATTTTGGCTTTATGCATATGCTGTTCGGCTGGTTAAACGAGAGAACGTTGCAGGCATCCGACGTATACCCGGCGAACGAGTGGGAGGACGGCGCGGCCGCGCTGAAGTCGTTGTCCAAGCTGCGGGCTTGGACCCACCGGATCTGCATGATGACGGCTGACTATTCGTCGAAGAACGGCAAGGTGGTATCCAGCGCCGTGGAGAAGGTCCAACAACATATGAAGGAGCATCTCCACGAGGATTTTAGCCGTGAGCAGGCAGCTGAGCTTGTTTATCTGAATCCTGCTTATCTCTCCCGGCTGTTCCGCAAGGAAACGGGACTGACGTTAACCGACTATCTGGCGGAGCTCAGAATGACCAAGGCGAAGACGGAGCTGGCGAATACGAACAACCGGATCAGCGATATCGCCGTATCGGTCGGATATTCCAACTTCTCGCATTTCTCCCAGGCCTACAAACGCGTCACGGGACTTACCCCGCAAGAATACAGGAAAAAGTTTCAAAACATCTAAATCCAATTAATAGGAAGCGGACTTTTTAAACAACCATTATAGTAAAAGTTCAAAAAGTTCGGTTCTCAGTACCGAGAAGATTGGATGAAGCTAGAACCTGAGGAGCGGAGCGTAGTGGAAGCTACGTGAGCACCTGCAATGTTTCCGGAGGAAACATACTTCGAAAGCATACGCTTAGTTTCGCTTGCGTTCCATATTCGATGTCGAGTATGCTTCTTGGCCTACTTCGTGATGAAAATCGGACTTTTTGAACAACCTTATTAGTCACAGCGCCGACAATGCGGTCATTACGCCGACAGATGTCGGCGTTTTTTTTATTTAAACTAAAGAAGTAGCAAGCGAGAAACAGGAGGAGGGAAGGCGATGGACATTCTTTACGGCAAATTTCAGAGGAGCGTCTTCCGCAAATACTGGATGTTCTATCTGATGATGCTGCCCGGAATCGCCATATTGGTCGTCAATAACTACATTCCGATGTTCGGCATTCTGATCGCGTTCAAGAACATCAATTACACCGACGGCATTCTTGGAAGCCCATGGACGGGCTTGCGGAACTTCGAATATTTGTTCAAAACGAAGGATGCCTGGATCATTACGAGAAACACGCTGCTCTATAATGGAAGCTTCATCGTGCTGAATCTGATCGTGCCGCTCGCGTTCGCCCTGATGCTGAACGAGATGAGAAGCCGTTTTCTGGCGAAGCTGCATCAAACCATCATGTTCCTGCCTTACTTCCTGTCGATGGTCGTGGTCAGTTATCTGGCTTTCGCCTTTATGAGCGACGAACATGGATTTCTGAATACGACGCTTCTGCCGATGCTGGGACTGGACGAGGTGAAGTGGTATTTCACCAAGGAGGTGTGGCCGTACGTATTGCCGCTGGTCAACACGTGGAAGTGGGTCGGCTATTACACAGTTATCTACATGGCCGCGATCATTGGCATAGATGAGGAATATTACGAAGCCGCTACCATCGACGGAGCCAGCAAGTGGAAGCAAATGACGCGAATCACGATCCCGCTTATTACGCCGGTCATCGTCATCATGACGCTGCTTCAGATCGGCCGAATCTTCAACGCCGACTTCGGTCTCTTCTTCCAGGTGCCAAGAGAATCCGGCGTATTGTTCCCGGTGACGAACGTCATCGATACCTATGTCTATCGAACATTCCTGACCGTTGGCGATATCGGACTGTCTTCGGCAGCGGGGCTGCTGCAATCGGTCGTCGGCTTCACGCTCGTGTTTCTGTCCAACTGGATCGTCCGGCGAATCAATAAGGATAACGCGTTATTTTAGGAGGTGGTCGGCATGGAGTCAATAGTAGCGGAGAAAGCGCCAAGCGCATCCAATCCCCAAAACAAGTTATCGTTGCCGGCTTCGGCGGGCATCCATCTCTTCTTCATTCTTTATTCCCTGTTTTGCATCATCCCGGTCATTCTGATCATTATGGTATCCATCAGCGATGAGTCGACCGTTGTTCGCGAAGGATACCAATTCTTCCCGTCGAAGTTCGACATGGGCGCCTATGAGTTCCTGTTCAAGGATGCCAGGCAAATAATTCGCTCATACGGCATCTCCATCTTCGTGACGGTCTTCGGCACATTATCAAGCTTAATCATTATGGCTCTGTACGCATACCCCATCTCCCGGAGCGACTTTCCGCATGCGAAGCCCTTTACCTTCTTCGTTTTCTTCACTATGTTGTTCGGCGGCGGTCTTGTTCCGTGGTACCTTGTCTACGTGCAAATGCTGGAGCTGAAAGACAACATTATGGCGCTTATTATGCCCCTTGTCATCTCGGCCTTTTTCGTCCTGATCATGCGAACCTTCTTTATCACAACCATCCCGTCAGCGGTGCTGGAATCGGCCAAGATCGACGGCGCCGGCGAGCTGACCATCTTCATGAGAATCGTGTTGCCGTTATCGCTGCCCGTGCTGGCCACCGTGGCCTTGTTCCAGACGTTGACGTATTGGAACGACTGGTTTCTCAGCCTGGTGTTCATTACAAAGGATGCCAATATTACCGTGCAGTATCTCATGTACAAAACGATGCTGAACATTCAATTCCTTGCGAACAACAGTACAGCGGCTGCGGCGATTCAAGCGGCGGGCGGGACGTTCCGGTTTCCGAGCGAAACGGTGCGGATGGCCATGGTCATCATCGGCGTCGGCCCTATTATTTTCGCTTACCCGTTCTTCCAAAAGTACTTTGTGAAAGGGCTGACGGTCGGCGCGGTCAAGGGATAATCCCGCAGTTATGTCGTATAGCATTGGCTTGAGCTAGCTGACGCTAGTTAAGCATAAATTCATTATTTCATTCGGGAGGTCATAACCATGACAAAGAAAAGTCGAGGAAAATGGGTATCGCTGCTCTTGCTCTCCATGATAACGGCATTAATCGTATCGGCATGCTCGGGCAATAGCGGCAGCGGCAAGGAGCCGGCAGCGACGAAGAAACCGGAGCAGAGCGCGTCGACCGGAGGCGATGCAACCGAGGCGCCGGACGAGCTGAAGCCGCACAAATTGACGCTGGTCTACCCGGGTACGCCGCAGACGGACGAAGCCGTCGTGGAGGAGGCGCTGAACAAGCTGCTGACGGCAAAGATTAACGCCACAATCGACCTCATGCCGATCGACTGGGGCGCATGGGACGACAAAGTCAATCTGATGATCGCGGGCCGCGACGTCATCGACATCTATTTCACCGCGCAATGGAACGGTCACGCGAACAACGTTTCCAAAGGCGCGTTCATTCCGCTTAATGATCTCATCGATCAATATGGCCAAGGGATCAAGGAAACGCTGGATCCCGCTTTCCTGGAAGGAGCCAAAATCAACGGCAAAAACTACGGCGTCCCCACCAATAAGGAGCTGGCTTCCGCCGGAGGCATCGTCTACCGCAAAGACGTGACCGACGAACTTGGCATCGACATGAGCGCCGTCAAGGAGCCCAAGGATCTCGACGCGGTATACGCGATCGTAAAGGAGAAACGTCCCGACCTTGTGCCGCTGTATACGACCGGCGCGGTCTTTAATGCCCACTACTTCGGAAACTATGACTTCTTGGGCGATTCT
The DNA here is from genome assembly GCF_002165585.1 of Paenibacillus sp. MY03. Lineage (NCBI taxonomy): Bacteria > Bacillati > Bacillota > Bacilli > Caryophanales > Paenibacillaceae > Paenibacillus > Paenibacillus sp. MY03. The sequence continues at coordinate 77,390 of NZ_MXQD01000031.1, forward strand.
ACCATCCCGGGAGCGCTTCTAAAGGATGAGAGCGGCACGACAGTAGCCCCGGTCGAAGATTCGGCAAGGTATCTGGAATATCTGGCGCTGGCTCGCGATTTCTATGTGAAAGGTTACATTAACAGCGACGCCGCGACGACGCAGGTTGCATCCGCGGATGCCTGGAATGCGGGCAAAGTATTCTCCACGGTAGAGCCGATGAAACCGGGCAAGGATGCGGAAATTGCCAGTGCTGCAGGGATTCCGGGAAAAACGGCGCAAATCATCATGACATCGAAGACGGTCGCAACTTCCGAGACGGCAGGCTCCATGCTGGGAATTTCCTCGACGTCGACGAATCCGGAGCGGGCCATGATGTTGATCAACCTGCTGCATACGGACAAAGAAATCAATAACCTTCTGAACTTTGGCATCGAAGGCGTCCATTATACGAAGAACGGCGAAATCATTTCGCCAACGGGTAAAACGGTCGATTATTCCCCGGGCTCCGCGTGGATGTTCGGCAGCCAATTCCTCAACTACGTATGGGATACCGAAGCCCCCGACAAGTGGGAGCAATTCAAAGCGTTCAACGAAGGAGCGATCTCCTCGCCCGCGCTCGGCTTCGTCTTCGACAGCGAGCCGGTCAAATCCGAAGTCGGCGCCCTTGCGAACGTTATCCGCCAGTTCCAGAAAGCCGTAGAGACGGGCTCCGTCGAACCGGAGCAAGGATTAAAGGAATATCGTCAAGCGCTCAAGGATGCCGGCATCGACAAGGTCGTAGCCGAGAAGCAGAAGCAATTCGACGACTTCCTGGCGAGCAAGTAATAGAGGTGGAATCGTAAAACCTTGATCTCGGCTCGTTGCCGGAGTTCGGGGTTTTTCGTTTCTCCAATCGCAACCCAACCTTCTCGGCAAGCGTCTAATAGTTAACCAGGTGCTGGAAGGGGAAGGTCGAAATGAAAAAAACAGTTATTTTGATCCTGTTATGCGCGTGTTTGGCCTTAACGGGGTGTGAGGGGGAGGAAGCGGAGAGGGAGTCCAATGCAGTTACCCCGCAGCCTACTTTGCAGACGATGCAGACGGTGTCCGCGACTCCGGTTCCAACGACGGAGAATGGGACGATAGGAGCGGTTGAAAAGGTGGAAACGGAGAATGGGTTCCGGCTCGCAACCGATGGGACATACAATCCATTTCAATTGTTCACGGCAGCCAGCGACGAAGGAACGCCATATGTCGTACACGTTCTGACAAGCAATGAGTCGCTAGTGAACGGTGTCCGGTTTGGAGCCATCGCCGCAGTCATCCATCCCGATAGCGGAGAATTTCGAACCTATCCGCTCTTCAGCGCCATAATCAATGACAGCTACGCGGCTCACTCGATAGCGAAAGCTTACGGCATGCTGGACAGCCGCCATCTTCTGTATATCGCTGTCCAAGGCGCGAACGACGAAGGAGAGGTTCAATCCTATAGCGTAGAAAAGCTGGATATTACATCCGGCGAAAAGACCGTAATCGTACCCGCAATCCGGGAATTGGACTCGATATCCCAAGAGGAGCATTTTGCGCCGGGATGGATGACGGCATCCGGAGAATCACTCGTGTTAAACAGCTATTCGGAAGGAAAGCTTTGGGTGATAGATATTGCGGACGGCGAAGTACGGCAATTGCCGAAACAAACGAAGCATAGCTGGCCTTTTTTTCTAACATCGGTATCGCCGGACGGCGAATTGATCTGGCATTTGGACAGTGACAATAGTCGATTCGTGTTGCTCGATTTAGAAGGGAACGAACGATCAACCGTTCCTTTTTCTTCGGAGGCCATCAGGGGGCAAAGCGGCTGGTTTTATTGGAGCCCGAACGGAAAGTACGCCATATTCGATGACTCATCCACCTCCGAGCAAAACCCTGTTATTTATGAGGACTCCGAATTCTCGCTAAAGGCGATGAACAAGCTGAACATCTATACGAGGGAAGGAAATGGACAGAGCATCATGTTCGATCGGAGCAAGGGGCAATTCGTTGAGGTTGCCGGATGGCTCGGGGCAGAGGATGAGTATGCGGTGCTGCGTTTCTATGATGTGGAGGGCGCTTCTGCATCGCTTGTACCGGATAACGTCAGCTTCTTGCTTCTTCATCTGCCGACCGGCGGGTTGACGGCTCTCCAGCCAAACGCGGATAGACTGCCGGGCGAGAAACTCGAGCTAGCTTCTCTCTATAAGAGCAGGCCAGGTCTGCGGGAGCCGCTGCTGCTGGTAGATTTGGACAGCCATACTTACGTGCTTCTGTCAGATAGCGGAGCTTGGGCGAAGCAATCCTCTAATGAAGCTTCAAAACGAGCTTGGATTGAGGCGGCGTCCCAACTAGGAGGCACTCTTCTGCATTGGGAAGGAAAGGATGACACTCGGGGAATTGAGAAGGAGAGCCTCGTTTTGCAAGAGAATGTAAGGGAGATAAGCTTCGCGGGAGAGAATTGGATCGTCACGGAGGATATGGTCTACATTCGAATGGACTGATATATTGCTTTTTGATTGTGATCCATTAAAATAGAAGTAGCTGGAATGAAACGGAAAAAGATGGGGGAGAGCGTCGATGCCGTGGAGATACTCGAAAGGTTCGATTGTTCGCGCTCTGCTGTTGGCGCCAATGATGCTCTCCTATCTGTTGCTGCTTGGAAGCTGTTCCTCCCCCAATGGAAATGAAAGCGCTTTTCGAAGGGATGCGTCCACGGATCAGCCTCATGAGACGGCAGGACCGTACACGATCAAATTCGTTTATACGGGAGCGGGGCAGAAAGATGAGGCTGCGGTGGAGGCTGCAATTAACGACTACCTAAAGGGCAAGCTGGACGCTAGAATCGATCTGATGCCCATTGATTGGGGACAGTGGGAGGACCGAATCAATCTGATGATTGCTTCCCGCGAGAAGGTGGATGTCATCTTTACGGCGCAATGGAACAAACATGCGGTCAATGTCGCCAAGGGGGCATTTCTGGAGCTTTCGGAGCTGCTGGATCGCTATGGGGAAGGTATTCTGGCTAGTCTGGATCCCGCTTTCTTGAGCGGTTCCAAGATCGATGGAGGCAATTACGGCGTACCCACCAACAAGGAGTTGGCCGCACAGGGGGGCATTATCTACCGGAAGGATATCGCGGAGGAACTGGATATCGATATGTCTCTCGTCCACACGATTGCGGACTTGGAGCCCGTCTTCGCCCGAGTTAAAAGTATGAAGCCGGACATGACTCCCATCTATATGAGGCAAGGCGAGACATTCAATGCTCATTACATTGGCAACTATGACGCGCTCGGCGATACGTCGATCCCCGGCATCCTGCTCAAGGACGGAGACAGTACCGAGGTTAAACCGAATTATGAGACGGAACGATATGTGGAGACGCTGCGCATTACGCGCGAATTCTATCAGAAGGGCTACATTAATAACGATGCGGTCACCAACAGTACGATGAATATGGACGCTTTAATGGGCGGCAGCGTATTCTCCATTACCTCTTCGCTAAAGCCCGGCAAGGCTGAGGAGATTGCCATGGCGACCGGGCTGGTCGGCAAGCTGGCGCAGAGAGAGCTGAATGCCAAGACGATCTCCACCTCGGAGACGGCGGGCTCCATGCTGGGCATCTCTTCGACGTCGCAGCGGCCGGATCTGGCCATGGCGTGGATCAATCTTCTTCATACGGATCGCGATCTCAACAATTTGGTCAACTACGGGATTAAGGGCATGCATTACGAACAAGCGGGAGACGGCATCATTAGACAAACGGACCGAACGCAGGACTACAATCCTTCTTCGAACTGGATGTTCGGCAATCAGTTCCTGAACGACGTATGGGATACCGAGGATCCGGACAAATGGGAGAAGTTCCGGGCGTTTAACGAAGGGGCGCATCTGTCTCCAGGATTGGGCTTCGTCTTCGACAGCGCTCCTGTCAAAGCCGAGGTGGCAGCCGTCGTTAACGTGGACCGTCAGTACTTGAATGCGCTGGATACCGGCACGGTGGATATCGACCATGTGCTTCCGCAATACGAAGAAAAGCTGAAGTCGGCGGGGATCGCCCGGATTATCAAAGAGAAGCAGAGGCAATTCGATGCTTATCTGGCGGCAAAATAGAATCTGACGGCTATGCGGTCAGCAGACGCAGAAACGCCGCGGAACGCGAAAGATCGCGCGCCGCGGCGTTATTGGTTGTTGCTGAGTGCATACTTATAATAGAAGCAATTTTTTAGAGGACGCTGCTGCCGAAGATCATGCGGTGTTCCCACTGCGTGCCCTTGACGGAGTCGACGCGTACGCCGCCGCTTTTCTTGGAGTAGGTGTGAAGAATGCGGCCGTTGCCCAGGTAGAGACCGACATGCGTCACTTTCTGCTTCGACTTGCTTAATTTGCTGTAACTGGATGCGGAAGAACCTTTATAAGACATAAAGAACACGAGATCGCCGCGCTTCAGGCTGGACCAGCTTGTCTTTACGGTAGAATTTTTTTTCACCCACGCAGCTTGGGTTGCGGACGAGCCGGGGATGGTTACCCCTGTTGCCTGCTTATAGATATGCTTTACGAAGTCGGAGCAGTCAAACGTCCGCGTTGTGCTGCGGTTCGAGCCGAACTCGTAAGGCGTACCCATATATTTGCCGCCGAGCTTGATCGTTGCTTCGATTTTCGAAGATTTGGATGCGCTTGCCGTAGCGGCATGGGCATGTCCATCGATTGGAAGCGGGACGACTCCGGTTGTCAGCAAGGCTGTTGCGACTACGCTGGCGATCAGGCTTTTCTTGATTATATGGCGTTTCGTAGTTGTCATTTATGATGCACCTCCTGGTTGATAGCTATACCGTAACATGGCAGGAAAGCGTTTATAACCTGCAAAAACTGGGTCTTTACCCAATTCCGCTTCTTGAGACGGGTTGGCGACTCGACCAAAGTCTAGTTCAGAAAGTGCCGAAAGTCTGTTTTGCCAAGGCTTTAAACCATCTATACTAAGTACATAAGCAAGAGCAACAAGATTTAACGCGGAAGCGAATATGAAGAAATTCTAATTGTAGAGAGGAGAGAAAGTTGGAGATGAATGGAAAAAGCGCACTTGGCGTATTACTGATTATCGTAGGCGGACTAGCTGCCTTGAACTTTCTGAACATCGACTTCGGCCGGATTATCGGCTTCCTGATTCCGTTTATTCTAGTGGGCTTCGGTATTCTGGGGTGGATGAATAACAAAAGGCTGATCGGCGGCATTCTAATCGGATTGGGCGGCATCATGCTGCTAGGCAAGCTCGGCGGTCTGCTGATGCTGATCCTGGCAATCGGATTGGTTGTAGCAGGCGTATCGTTGTTCAAAGGCGGAAATCGGAGAACATATTAAGGGATAGGCGGATGAGCGGCTGATACGCCGCTCGGAACCTTCGAGGAGGATACAGAGATGAGCATCGTAAGACGAATTCGCGACATCACCGTCGCAACGCTGAACGAAAGGCTGGAGAAGGCCGAGGATCCGGTTCGGATGATCGATCAATTCCTCTGGTCCACCAGGGAAGATATCATTCAGGCAGAGAAGCTGCATCAGCAATATACGAATCATTCCAATCACCTGAGAGCTCAGTGGCTGCAGGCCGAATCGCAGAAGGAACGCCGCGAACAGCAGGCGATGACCGCCCTCAAGGCGGGCGAAGAGAATATGGCGAGGTTCGCGCTTCACGAGAAGGCGACGGCTGATGAACGAGCGGCTCAATACAAGGATTTGTTCGAACAGAGCAGACAGCATACATTGGAGCTGGAAGAACAGCTTCGCGAGATGCGCAGCGAATATCAAGCGGTCTATGACAAACGCGAATATTATGCGGCACGCATGGAATCCATCAGGCTGCAGCAACGCTTGAACAGCCGCTTCGGCGGATATGGAGAGAGCGGCCCGCAGCCAGGGGCGATGTTCCGCCGGATGGAGGATCGCATCAACGACCTGGAGACGGAAGCAAAGAGCATCCGGGACGTACGCCGAATGGGGCATGAAATGGACGGCTCTGGCCTTGGAAGCACGGTTAAATCGGTGATCGATCGAGAGCTGGATGAGTTGAAGCGTAAACTTCAGAAGGAAGGATGGTCATCTTGAGAAAATTATATCGCTCTACGCGCGACAAAAAGCTGCTGGGTCTGTGCGGCGGACTCAGCGAGATGTTAAACGTTGATGCTACTTTGCTCCGGATTCTGCTTGTCGTCGTGACGATTTTTACGAGCGGTACCGTCATCTTTATCTACCTCATCGCAGGTATGGTTATCCCGAAGGAGCCGCCGATCCATGGCGGATACGGTCACGGCGGGTACGGCCCCGGACCCGGCCCTGGAGGATACGGCGGGTACGGCGGTGGCCATAACGGCGGCTACAATAACGGCGGTTACAATAACGGTGGATACAGCAACGGAACATATGGCTCTGCCAGCGGGCAACAAGGACCATACAATGCGTCGTATGGAACTTCGACTCCCCCTCCTCAGGACAAGTGGGGATACCGCAAAGAGGATCCTGCAGCGACACCCGGATTCGACAGCATGATGGACGATCTTGAGAAGAAGGCGCTAAGACGTGAAATCGACGAATTAAAATCCAAAATCGCGAAATACGAGAAGGGAGAATAATATTATGGGAATCTTCAAAAGAATGAAGGATATGACGAAAGCATCGGTAAATGAGGTACTCGACAAAATGGAGGATCCGGTAGTCATGCTGAACCAGTATCTGCGTGACATGGAATCCGAAATTCATCAAGCTGAGGTAACGGTTGCCAAACAAATGGCGAACGAGCGCCGCATGAAACAGCGTCTTGACGAGTCGGTACGCAGCGCGTCCGACCGCGAATCGAAGGCGGAAGCAGCATTGCGCGCCGGCCAGGAAGAGCTTACTCGCAAGCTGCTGGAAGAGAAGCTGTATTTTGACCAGAAGGTGACGGAATATATCGATCTCCATGCACAAGCGAAGGCGCAAGCGGAAGAGCTGATGCAGCAACTTCACGGCATGAAGGAAGAATTCTACCAGCTTCGCAACAAACGCAACGAGCTTGCTTCCCGCGCTCAAGTTGCCAAGGCGCAGAAGCAAATGGCTCAGCTTAGCGCGAACCACACCATCGACAGCGGTTCTGCTTCCCGCGGCTTCTACCGGATGGAAGAGAAAATTATGCAGCTGGAGGCGGAAGCGGATGTTCTTCGCACCCCTTACGGCAGCTACAGCGGCGGTTCGGCTGGATCCACGCCGGTCAGCTCGGCAGATCTGGAGAAGCGCATGAAGGTTGACGAGCAGTTCGAAGCGCTCAAGAGCAAGCTGAATGCGGGCAATGCTCCTGCGGCAAACAACGACGCAACAGAATAATGAGGACGAAATGAGGAAAGCGGCGGACCGGAGACGGTCTGCTCTTTCCTGCTTTGCCACGTTGAACAACCTCATATACAATTACATAAGGAGCGTTCCAGATGCAAGCAGAACAAGATAAGCGCAGCCAGGGCGATGAAGGTCCAAAGGCAGCCCGCAAGCGCAATACGGCGGAGACGGTACTTTGGCTGCTCATTATCGTCAGTCTGGCGGTCATCGTTCTGCAAGGACTCGATGTAGTGGAGCTATACACGCTCAAGGGCAAATGGGCCGTCATGGGATTGATCGGCGTAGGCGGCGGACTTGTGGCCGCAACGATTATGAGTTATCTTCAAAATTCCAAGCTGAAGGCCGCGCTCAAGAGACTGACGGAGCAGCAGCGCAAACGTCCTTCGTATACGGTAACGATTGATTCCAATGATCCCGATGCCGTTAGCCCGGATGAACTTGCCGATGATCCTAATTGGAGGGAAAAGGTCAGGTTCACCGCGGTCATCGAAGAGAGGCAGCGTCTGGCTCGCGAGCTTCATGATGCTGTCAGCCAGCAGCTGTTCGCCATCTCGATGACGGCTACGGCTGTCAGCCGTACGATAGAGCGGGACTGGGAACGGGCGAAGCGTCAAGTGCAGCTCATCGAGGAAATGGCGGCGGTGGCGCAATCCGAGATGCGGGCGCTGCTTCTTCATTTAAGGCCTGTCCATTTGGAGGGCAAGAATCTCGGTCAAGCGTTGAAGGCATTGATTGAGGAACTGCAGCAAAAGATACCGATGGAAATTACGCTCGAAGTCGACGAGACGATTACGCTGCTGCCAGCAGCGGAGGATCATCTCTTCCGAATCGCTCAGGAGGCTCTGTCGAATACGCTGAGGCATTCCAAGGCGGACAAGATGCATATCCGCCTGATGCGTCTCGACAATCGGGTTCATATGACCTTGCAGGACAGCGGCATCGGCTTCGATCTGGAAGTGAAGAAACAAACGTCGTACGGTTTGCTCACGATGGAGGAACGCGTGAACGAGCTTGGGGGCAGCATGCAAATGATGTCCCAGCCTGGAGAAGGAACGACAATACATCTGTGGGTGCCGGTAGACGGCCAAGTGAAGGCCGGGGCTCAATAAATCAAGGTTGCGAACAGCGGAGTTCCGGATGGTAACAACCTACTGGGGGAGAGATGGAAGATATGGAGGCGCCAATCAAAGTGCTGCTGGTCGACGATCACGAGATGGTGCGTATCGGACTTGCAGCCGTGCTGGATACAGAGGATGGTATCGAGGTAGTGGGAGAGGCCAGCAATGGCCCGGAAGGTATACGGCTGGCTACGGCTTATAAGCCCGACATTGTATTGATGGATCTGGTCATGGAGGGCATGGATGGCGTCGAGACGACGGCTAAGCTGCTGGAGCAGCATCCGGATTGCAAGGTTATCGTACTGACGAGCTTTATCGACGACAGCAAGATCTATCCCGTCATCGAAGCGGGAGCCTTCAGCTATCTGTTGAAGACATCCCGCGCAAATGAGATCGCCGAGGCGATCCGCGCGGCGGCGCGCGGCCAATCCGTGCTTGAGGCGCAAGTGGCCGCGAAGATGATGAACCGGTTCCGGCAGCCCAAACAACAGGAGAAGGCTCCTTTGCACGACGACCTGACGGAACGCGAGATGGATGTTCTCAAGCGGCTCGCGCAAGGCAAGTCCAATCAGGAGATCGCGGACGAGCTGTTTATCGGCGTAAAAACTGTAAAGTTTCATATTACGAATATTTTTAACAAGCTGGATGTGGACGACCGTACGCAAGCCGCGATCTATGCCCATAAGCAGGGAATTGCGGAGTAACAAAAAAAGCTGCGGCGTTATAAATGTTTGGCGGCCTGGGAAAGAATGTACGCGGCGATTTCCTCGGAATCGTTAACGCTATAAGCGGGCAGCCCGTTTAAGCGCTCTGTGACGGCAGGTAGGGACAGAGCCTCAGGCCATAGGACGGCGGCGCTTATATGAGATAAGCTGGCGAGCAGCCCAGCGTCGACTTCCTCTCGTACGAGCACGAGCTTCGGATGTGTCTCTCTCTTAAAGCCTTCGACCAGGACGATATCGACATGCTGCATATGAACTAGCAATTCGGCAAGCGATGACGGTTTGTTGCTTAGTATTGCACTACGTCTCGAAGAGGATATGGCCGTTATGTCGGCGCCTGCCTGTTGATGCCGCCAAGTATCCGTGCCGCGTTCATCGATGGTGAAATCATGAGCATCGCTTTTAACTGTGCCAACCTTATAATTCCGCTGCTTCAGCAGCTCCGTCAACCGGCAAACCAAAGTGGTTTTGCCGGTATTTTTGTATCCGACGACTTGGATGACGAAGGGGCGGGCAGGGGGATTGGCGTGAGGCTTCATAAATTCGTTGTGCTGCGGATTCGCCATAGAGAAGCTCCTCTCGAGATCATTTTGCTCATCTTACCATATTTTTGCGGGAAGATGCGGAATCTGGAGAGATGAAATTGATGCTTATGGCAGGTTGTCTCACTTGCTCTGTGATACAATGGAGGAAGAGAGATGGGCTCAAGTTCATGGACTTGGAGGAACGTGCATGGGGAAAGAGAAGGGGTCATTGGATGGCGTGGAGCGAGTAAACTCGCCAGGGAGCGATGGACGCTTTAACCGGCGGGCGATTACGCCGGAGGAGGCGCAGCGGCGCGTCGTTGCCGCTGCAAGAACTGTCGGCAGCGAGCTGGCGCCGCTGGCCGAAAGCGGCGGCCGCCGCCTCGCGGAGTCGCTGCGCGCGACGAGCGACTGGCCGCCGTTCCCGCGCGCGGGGCTCGACGGCTACGCCGTGCGCGCGGCGGATACCGCGGGAGCGGCGCCGGACTCGCCGGCGTTGCTCCGCGCAGCGGCTGCGGTCGCGGCGGGCGAGCTCGCCGCCGCGGCCCTTGCGCCGGGGACGGCTGCGCGCGTCATGACAGGCGCGGCTGTCCCCGAAGGAGCCGACGCGGTCGTCATGCTGGAGCAGACCGCGGAGGCGTCTCTGGCCGGGGGCGCAGCGGCGGTGCTCGTGCGAGCGGCCGCCTTGCCCGGCCAGAACGTGGCGCCCCGAGGCGAGGAATTCCGCCTCGGGAGCCTGCTGGCGGAGCCCGGCATGCTGCTGAGGCCGGGCCACGCCGCTTTGCTCGGCACGTTCGGCTATGCCGACGTGCCGGTGTACCGGCGCCCCCGCGTGGCGATCTTTGCCACCGGCAGCGAGCTGATGCCGGTGGCGGCGCCTGCCGCGCCGGGGCGGATCCGCGACAGCAACAGCGCGATGGTCGCGTGGATGGCCGAGCAGAGCGGGGCGGTGCCTTGGCTGTGCGGCACGCTGCCGGATGATCGGGCGGCGGTAGAGGAGGCGCTTCGCCGCGCCTCGGAGGAAGCCGACCTCATTATAACGACGGGCGGCGTATCCGTGGGCGACTACGACGTGATGGCTTGCCTGCTTCGGGAGCTGGGGGCTGCAGGAACCCGCGTCTACGGCGCCGGAGCGGACGAAGTGAGGGAGAGCGGCCTCTTGTTCAACAAAGTCGCGATGCGTCCGGGCAGTCCGACTTCGGCCGCGATATACGAAGACAAGCTGTTGCTGTGCCTATCCGGCAACCCCGGAGCTTGCTTCGTCGGCTTCGAATTGTTCGCGCGCCCGGCACTGCTAGCCATGCAGGGCTGCGCTTCGCCGCTGCCGCGCAAGATAACCGCGAAGCTGGAGCTTTCCGTATCCAAGGGCAGCCCGCATATCCGCTTCGTTCGCTCTCTCCTCCGGTATGGAGAAGACGGTATTATATACGCCGACCCTCTTGCGTTCTCCAAGTCCAGCATGATGGCTTCAATCGCTGATGCGGAGGGACTCGTCATCATTCCCGCGGGCCCGCAGGGGCTGGAAGCGGGAGAATGGGCGCAAGTGATGTTGCTGCCGACGTGAGGGCATGCCCGGCAAGTACGGTCCGGCTGCAACGGAAACGCAGCCATCATTGCCGTCCGATCTTGAATCGTTCATCCATTAGCCTCGAATTCCGGGTAAACGGGAGTTCGGGGTGTTTGGCGTAGCCGGCTAGCTTGCCATCTGAAATAATGTTAATGGATGCGTAATGCCGAAGCTGGTAGGGCGATCAAGCTTGTGTTTATGCGCCTTAAAGGCGATTCGGAAGAAATGCCAATGGAATCGTAATGGTCATTATGGCATCATAAAAGGAAAAGAAGAATCAAGTCAGGGGGAAGCACGGCGTGAAAAGGCTTTCGATGAGAATCAGAGCTTCCTCGAAGTGGATAACGCAAACACTTCTGTTGTCGATCATTCCCGTCATTTTGTTCGGATCCTTGATCTACTATATGGGTTCGCGGATTGTACAGGAGGAAATTCACCGTTCGTCCATGGAAAGCTTGTCCCAAGTTCGGCATCAAGTGGAATCCGACATGGTCAATATCGAACAGATGTCGAATCAGATCGCGCTGCAGTCCGATATCATCGCGCTGATGAACATTCAGAACGAAACGACGCTTGGCGCGTTCCCGCGAACCAACGCCGTCCGCAACCAGCTCTCCCAGATCAAAAACGTAACGGATACGATCCATTCGATTTATTTTTACCATATAGGCCAACAAATTATCGTGAATCACGATATCGTCTCCAAAGTGAATGAAAGCCGCGTGTTCCGCGATGTATCCTGGCTGGATAACGTAGACGATATGATCGCCGCCAGAAGTCTCCAGAAGTGGGTGGCTCCAAGAGAAATCGTCAGCCTGAATGGCGAAGCCACCTCGACACTGACGCACATTCGTTTGCTGCCGATGCTGTACAAGGAACCCAAAGCGGTCATCGTCGTTAATATGAAACCCGACTTTCTGCAACGGACAATCTCCAGGTTTCCCCTGAACGCGGAAGGCAAGCTGTTTGTGATGAACAAGGAAGGGCAGCTGATTGCCCGTATGCCGGACGAGAGCGGGGAAGGCGACAAGGACGATGCTTTACTTCACGAAATGAGCCGGATTTCGCAGGAGGGCGTCCGGACGACGAGGGTCGGCGAACATTTCCTTTCCGTGCTCCGATCGGACAAAAACGGGTGGACTTACGCCATTGCGGTGCCTGCCTACGTGCCAAGGCAGCCGGTAGAAGAATTCAAGCGAATCATAATTATCATTACGGTTGTTTTGTGCTTGATGGTCGTATACTCCGCCTATTTCACGCACAGTAAATTTCAGCGAAGCATCCGATCCATTCTGGATAGGTTATCGTCGGCCCGTCCTTCCGAACATCCACAGCTGCAAGGAGATGCGATTGCGGTGATGGAAGAGGGCATCAATCGGCTGCTCGCCACGGTCAAGGAAGGACAAAGCAAGCGGGACGTACACCTTTCCTTCCTGAGATCGCACTATCTTCATTCCCTAATACACGGCAATGCAGTCGATGTGTCGCGGCTGGCCAAAGAGATTGACAGGAGCGAGTTGTTCCCGCTCGGCAAGCTGTGCGTCATGATCGCGCAGATGGACGAATCTGGGCAAAGCTCCTTCCGGGCGGAGCGAGAGCTGTTTCTGTTCGCGGTGTCCAATATCGGGACCGAGCTGAACAAGCTGCAGGAGCAGGATGAATCGACGTTTCGGATGGAGTCCATTATTACGGATCGGCACACGGTGCTGATCGTTAATTATCCCGATGGCGAGGATCATGATAAGCTTCCGGTGACGCTTGCGGACCAGTTGCGATCGGTCGTCAAACAAATTCTGAAGCAAACGATTACGATCGGCGTAGGCTCTGGCGTCGATTCCGCCCACGATCTCGCTTATTCCTACAGGGATGCGCTCCAGGCGCTTCGCATGAATGTGGCCAGCGCCTATGACGAGGTTCTTCCTTATGCCAATATGACGCTGGTTGCGGAGAAGCTGGTTCATTATCCCGCAGCCGAGGAGCAGGAGCTGCTCCATGCGCTCCGTTCCAGAGACGGCGCCCTTGCCGAACGGAGTTTGAAGGCGTTTCGCGACGAGTTGGACGGCGAGCATGCATCGTTGCAAATGGCCAAAACCTTTTATTTGCAGCTGCTGGTCGCCGTGATCCGTTTGGTGCAGGAGTATGAGGAGGATATCGCAGCCGTGTTCGGCGAAAATCCGTACGAATCCTTTTTCCGCATGGAATCCATTTCCCAAATCGACAACTGGTTTCGAGAGTGGCTGATGAGTCCGATTCTGCGCTACATGGACTCCGTCAAACGTCGCAAGACGGATACGATCATTAAGCAAACCGTCGATATGATCCATGACCGGTATTCGTCCGATCTTTCGCTGCAGATGGCGGCGGAAGAGTCGGGGATCAGCGTTTCTTATCTGAGCAAGTTGTTCAAGGAAGAGCTGGGTGAGACCTTTATCGATTATGTGACCCGGATCCGGCTGGAGAAAGCGCAAGGGCTGCTGGTCGAAACCGATCTCAACATGGGGCAAGTCGCGGAAGCCATCGGTTATACGAGCGTGCAGCAGATGTTCCGCGTGTTTAAGAAGAAGCTTGGCATGACGCCGGGAGAATACAGAGAAAGCGCCAAAACGAAAGAAAAGGAATAACGTCTCCGGCGTCGCCACCCCGCGATGCCGGAGTTTTTTGCGTCCTGCCGCCCATTACGGCAGCACGAACCTATTTTTTATGGCTGCTGCTGCCCTCCCGAAGCGGGGAGAAATCAATTCAAAAAGTGTCAGTAGCGGCGAAATGCACATTACGGCTACATTGATGTCAGGCGGTTGCCGAACTAACCAAACGTTAAGGAGTGATGGGGTGAGACATAGCGGAATCAAGGCAACTCTTCGTTCCTATGCGTCGAATAAATATTTGATTCTCATGTTTTTGCCGGGTTTTTTATTGTTTTTGCTATTTCAATATGTACCGATGTACGGCATTCTGATCGCCTTCAAGGATTTCAAAATTTTGGAGGGCATCATGGGAAGTCCCTGGGCGGGCTTCAAGCACTTTCAATATCTGTTTGCGGGCGAAGGGTTTACCGACGCGCTGCGAAATACGGTTATTATCGCTTTGCTGAAATACGCTTTTGTATTTCCGGCTCCCATCGTGCTCGCCATATTGTTGAATGAAGTGCGGCTGAGCTGGTTTCGGAGGAGCATCCAGACCATTACGTATTTGCCGCATTTTTTCTCCTGGGTTATTCTCGGCGGCATTTTGTTTACGTTCCTGGGGCGCGACGGAGGATTCAACCGGATTTTGGGCTACTTCGGCTTTCAGCCAATAAGCTGGCTAATCGAACCTTCCTACTTCTATGGCATCATCGTCGCGACGGATATCTGGCAAAGCGTAGGCTGGGGTTCCATCGTCTATTTTGCGGCACTGGCGGGCATTGATCCCACCTTATACGAAGCGGCGATCGCGGACGGCGCCAGCCGATGGAGAAGGATCTGGCATATCACGCTGCCGGCCATTACGCCTGTCATTACGATCATGCTGCTGCTGTCGATCGGCAATTTCCTGTCCGTCGGCTTCGATCAGATCTACAACCTGATGACCGCCACCACCTCCAAAGTGGGCGATATTCTGGATACGTACGTGCTGCGCAGGCTGTTGACGATGAATTATGAGCTTGGAGCGGCGGCGGGCGTGTTCAGCTCGACCTTCGGATTGCTGCTGGTCATTCTCGCCAACCGTTTGGTCAAGCTGTACGATAAAGACCAGGGCATCTGGTAGAGGGGAGAGACAACATGCATCATCGCACAAGAAGCGAAAAAATATTCGACGGCATCAACATAATGGCTCTCCTGATTCTGGCTTTTCTGACGCTGTATCCTTTTTTATATACGCTTACGATGTCGCTCAGCACGCCGGTTGACGCGAAGCTGCCCGGCCTGCATCTGTTCCCGATGCGTCCGACGCTGGAATCGTACGAGAAGGTGTTCGCCCAAAGCGGTATCGCGCAAGCCTTCCTGAATACGGCGCTGCGAACGGTCGGAGGTGTCGCACTGGTTTTGCTATTTACGTCATTGTCGGCGTATCCGCTATCCCGCAAATCGTTTCCGCACCGCAGCCTCATTATGAAGCTTTACGTCTTCAGCATGCTTTTCAGCGGCGGACTTATCCCGATGTATTTGCTGATCCGCAATTTGGGACTGCTCAACAGCATGTGGGCGCTTCTTCTTCCGGGCGCCGTCAGCGCGTTCAATCTGATCATTATGCGCAATTTCTTCCAAGCCATTCCGGAGGAAATCATGGATTCGTCCAAAATCGACGGAGCGGGCGAGCTTCGCACGTTCACCTCGATCGTGCTTCCGCTGTCGCTGCCGGTGCTTGCGGTGGTGGCGCTATGGTCGGGCGTCAGTCATTGGAACGCCTGGTTCGACGCGATGATTTATATTCATGATATGGATAAGCAAGTGCTGCAGTTGTTCGTCAGACGAACCGTTATCGAGGAAAGCGACGCGCTGGCGACCCAGGCAGAGCTGCTGCATGCCACAACGTATTCTAAGGAAACGCTAAAGGCCGCAACCGTCATGATTGCGACGCTGCCGATCCTGTGCGTCTATCCGTTCATTCAACGCTTCTTCGTCAAAGGCATCATGTTGGGCTCCGTCAAAGGATGACAGGTATGGGCGCACCAATATGCCGATACACGGCGACGGAGTGCCCGTTCCACGCCATAATCGGTATCAAGTCGCAAGACTTCGTACAATAGATGCAATCCTACATTACGAATGGGGGAACTACAAATGGTATTGAGAAAAGGAAAAAAGGGCTTGGCGTTGAACGGTATGGCGCTGATGTTGGCAACGACGCTCGTTATGGCTGGATGTTCCGGGAACTCCGGCAATGGGGCGGAGCCGTCGCCATCCGCATCGCCGGGCGGAAGCCCGACACAGGAAGCGGCGGGGGGACCTGAGCCGGTCGAGTTGACTTGGATGGTTAACGATGTGATGCTGCCGGATTCATTCGGCGAGAAGTTTGTGGAGGAGAAGTTTAACGTCAAGCTGAATATCGTGTCCATTCCGCGCGCGGATTACGCCCAGCGCCAGCAAATTATGATGACGACGGGCGAAGTGCCGGACGTCATGATCGTCATGGACCCCAATGAAATGAAGAAATATGCGGATCAGGGCTTGCTCGCCGAGGTGCCGATGGAGCTGATCGAGCAATATGCGCCGCGCACCAAAGCGGAAATCGACAATAATGCGCCGCAAGGCTGGTTCTATACGGAGCACAAGGGCGTCAATTACGGCGTGCCGACGTTGTTCGGCGGCAAAAACACGACGCCGATCGCATGGCGCGTCGACCTGCTGGAGAAAGCGGGAGTAACCGGAATCCCGGAAACGATCGACGAAATGACGGCGGCTTTTGAAGCGCTGAAAGCCATTAATGTATTCGGCATGAGCTCCAACGGCAATTCCGATTACGCGGCTTTCCAAAAAATATTCGGCGCTTTCGGCGTTATGCCGATCCAGTGGACGGTAAAAGACGGCAAGGTGACGAACGGCGCCGTTATGCCGGAAGCCAAGGAAGCGTTGACGCTGCTCGCCGATTGGTATGGAAAAGGGTATATCGATCCCGAATTCGTGACCGGACAAAATTTGGGCGAAAAGTTTATCGACGGCACCTTTGCTTTTAATGACAATGCCAGCATATTCACGACGGACGAAAGCAACCCCAACTCCGCGGTTTCCGCACTAAAGGCGATCAATCCGGATGGCAAAATCGAATTCGGGGCGTTGCCGAAGGGACCTAGGGGCGAAAGCGGCGGATGGTCGTGGGGAACGGCGGCCAACGGGATGTCGTTCGGCGCTCATATGAAGGACCAGCCGGAGAAGCTGCAGCGCGCGCTCGAAATTATCGATGCCGTCATCAACGACGAAGAGGTGTATGTGCCGCTCGCTTACGGGACGCAAGGAACGCATTGGGATTTCAAGAACGGCACGGACCTGAAGGAAGGCGTCAAATATTTGCCGCCGTACGACGATGCGGTCAAGATGCGGGAGGAAGGCATTAAAGTTGGAGAAACGTTTTTCGGCGGACGTCCCAACTTCGAAATCTTCTACAAATATTACGGCGACCAGCTTCGGGAAATCAATGAAAAGTATGCCGCGAACCCGGTTGCCGATATTTTCGGCAAACCCGACATCCTGCCTTCGGCCGGACAATATTGGGGCGAGCTGAAGAAGCTGAAAATCGAAGCCTACGCCGCCATCATTCGCGGAGATCAGCCGATCGACTATTTCGACAGCTTCGTGAAGCAATGGAACGACATGGGCGGAGAGCAGCTGCAGAAGGAAGCGCAGGAGCTGTACGATTCGCTGCAATCATAATCGGCGCAAAGTTATTTAAAAGTCGGGCAGGAGATTCGTCTCCTGCCCGAACCTGTAGAATGGCCTTGGAGGGGAAAACATGGGGATTACGGTATACGAATTAAAGGATCATTTGGATCATCAACAATATGAATGGCCGCTGTCGCTGGTGCGGTATCCCTTGCGGCTCCAACCCGGCGAAGCGCATCCGGACAGCTTGGCGCTGCGAGACGGGGACGGTCGGCGGGTACCGGTGCAACTCGTTGGGGCCGAACTGTCAGGCGGCTATGTCATAAGCGGGGAAATCGCTTTTCTGGCCGATCTGCCGAGAGGCGGGACGCGGCGTTATGAGCTGCATTACGGGGCAGCTTCGGAGTCTGTAGTGGATGAAGAGAAGCATGAAGGAGCGAGTGAGACCCGCGGCATGGCGGTGCGGGAGGATGGCGACGGCATTCGCTTCGGCAACGGGTTGATCGAGATTGCCGTGCCGCGCGCCGGCATCGCGCTTGAGGGAGCTGGCGGAGATAGGGCGACGCCCGGAGGGGCGAAGGCTGCGAATTCGGCGACGACCGCCGAATTGAGATCGACACGGCCGGATTCCGTCGATAGCTCGCCGGAAGATGAAGATGTCGCGACGCAAGAGGCGTTCGGCCTTTATCTGGCGAACGGCGGCAAGCTGGCCACGGCGCGTCTGACAAGCGGGCAAAAACCGTGCTCGGTGCAAAGCGAATGCATCTCCTCTGGCGCAGTCCTGCATGAGCATCGGATCACCTTTCTGTGGGAGAACGACGAGCGGTACGCCCTAACGATCCGTTTGGCGGCGGACATGCCTTTTGTGGAGCTGGAGGAGCAAATGGAGAGGGCGGCCGGCAGTCGGCTGGAAATCGAATGGACAGGACTGCAGCCGTCCCGCCGCTACACAAAGAGTCGGGGCGACGAGGCGATCGACGCTTACCTCGGCGAGCGGGGGGAGCTGCCGTTTCGTATTTTGCCTTACGACAATTTCCTGTCCTGGCATACGGGAAGGTCAGCAGCGTTTGTGGATGAAGAGAAACGGCTGGCGGTCGGCCTGTTCCATGGGGATCCCATGAAATGGGACGACGGGGAATATGCGCTCTGGAGATCGTCGGATACGCTGGCGATTTCCTTCCGATACGGGGAGGACGGTCTGGAGGAGCACGAAGAGGAGAGATTGATTTGGTCCTATCCTCTGGCCTCCGGCGTCCGGGCAACCAAACTGGCGGTGTATGACCCTGATAGGAAACGTGCGGCCCAGTCGACGGCAGCGCTCAGGGTTCCCGCAGCCGGGGGCGGTCTGCCGTTGATCGACGAGCTCGCATTGTGGCATAGCTTCCTGCCGCTTGACAAGGTGAAGGATTGGGTGCTGGATTGGGAGGAACCGCAGGAGCAATATCCAAGATTGTTCGATCCGGAGCAACTGCCGAAGGCGGGGCATATGTGGTATTTTGAACTGCATGAGGTGCCGAGGCCGGAGGATATGGAGGAAATCGTCGACAAGCTGTCCTTCAACTTCAACCAGGTGGAGGGCACCGCACCGGTGTCGAGCAGGGAGTTCGCGTTCTGGACGCCGGTCTTCGACCTGTCGGCCAGAGACATGACGCCGGAGCAATTCCGCCGCTTCAAGGCGGCCAGCGCGTTGATGGCTTATGTGCGTGAGGATGAATACGTGGCTCCCATTCATACGATGTTGTCGGGCCATCCCAATTTCCTGGTTGACTACAAGGCGGTGCTTGGATATATGTCGGCGCTGTTCCCCCATCACCCCCACGCCGGTCGTTGGATGGCCCATTACGAGAAGGCAATGGCGCTGAATTTGAAGTACCATACCCGTCCCGACGTAGCGCAGTGGAATGCCGAAGGCGGCCGCTGGACGGAAAATCTGGGCTGCTACGTCTGGGCCGCGCTGGTACCGATGGTTCGGTCCGCATGGTGTCTACGCAAAACGCATGGCGAAAGTACGCTGCTGTATCCCAATCTGGCGAAGCTTGGGGGTTGGCTGCTGAGGAGCCTCAGCGCTCCGCTGTCGGGCGGTCGGTCCTATCCGCCGCAGGGGGCGCATTCCGGCGTCCATAACGATCCGCTGCCTCCGCCTTACGCGCTTCGGGTGCTGGGAGATATGTTGTTGGACTATGATCCGCTGCTGGCGGAGCAACTGCTCGCGGTATGTCCCGCGGAGGCTCCCGGCTTCGAAAGCGGGGACCATTGCGACGTCTGGCGTATCATGCTGCAAGGCGAATACCTGTCTAATCCCGGTACGCCGCCGGGGCTGAAGTCGGCAAAATTCACTGGCTACGGCCACGTTCTGCGCTCCGCAGTCGGGACGTCCGGTGAGATGTCGGTGCACCTGCAGCAAATCGACGAAGGTCCCAACTATCGCTGGGGACGTTCGGGCGACGGCGGCAACGGCGTCATTTATTATTACGCGGACGGCAAACGATACAGCTACAACCGTCCCGAGGATGTCGGCGACGATAACATGGGGACGGGAGAAGGCAGCACGACCTTCGCCGTGCTTGACGGGCATGAATACAAGAGCATCGGACGTAACGAGCTGACGGGGGCGCTGCACGACTTTGGTTATGCGCAGTTTGCCGATCTGGCGGCGGGGCCCGACGCGAGGCCGCATTACCGCTCCCGCAGCGTGCTGATGTCCGGCAACGACTATATCGTTATCTACGACGAAGTGGCGGATATGCGGGTACGGGGGCGCTTCTCCTGGTTCTCGCATCGCGACGACCCGTTCCCGGCCATTTACCAGCTGAAGCCGGGGGTATCGCCTTCGCCGGTCACCTTGGCAGGGCCGATCGACGGGCCGCAGGTTCCGGCGGGACAATATAAAATCAATCGGAAGGCGCATGGCTATCCCAACGGCTCTGTCGGACGATATTACGACGGCTTCGGCGATTTCCTGACGGTCGTGACGCATCGCGGCGAATGGCAGCCGCAGATCTTGAGCGTCAAGGCAACGCCTTACGGCGCCGTCGTGGTGATGGTTGGCAGAGAGGACCATATCTTCCGCAGCGCAACGCGCATTCGCCATGGCGGCGATGACCTGGCGTTCGACGGCTATGCGGGCATCGTACGCCGCTATGGCCGAGGGCATGTCGAGGCGGCGTTGTTCCGTGGCCGCTTCATCGCGGCGGAGGGCATCAAGGCGACGATTGAGCTGGTGGAAGCGGCGACGGCAACGGCGGGCATCTCGGCGGAAGCGCTGGACTGCGGCGTAACGGAGGCCAAGCCGGGCGCATCGGGAGGTTCGCGGTACCGCGGCAGTGGGCAAGGTGCAGGAGCATTCGCGTTTACGGTGGTGGGCGGCTTGCTCAGCGGGTACTCCTCATCGGCGACTCCGCTTGTCGTCCGACTGGAGCTGCCGACCTCCCGGGTGACAGGGCAGCATAAGCTTTACGTGGACGGTAAGGCGCACGAAGCAAAGGCTGCGGTCGGCGACGAGGCCGGTGAGGGTGTGACCGTGCTGGAATTTGTTCTTCCGGCAGGTCGGACGGAATGGCAATGGACGGATGGCGATGCCATGCCGGGAAGGCTGGGAACGCTCCGCATGTCGCTGGCCTCGCCGCAAGAGGCGGAGCTGGAATGGGACTCGGCAGAGGGAGCGGACCGCTACGAGCTGGCCGTCAGCAAGGACGGCTGCCGTTCGTGGAAAACGGCAGCCGACGATATTCGCGGCAAGCATTACCGGCTGGAAGGGCTGATTGCGGGAACGAAGCTGCATGTCCGGGTCCGCGCATGCCGCGGGCAAGCGACTGGGGACTGGAGCGAGCCGTACCCGATCTATCCGTCGGCGCAACCGCCTGCCGCTCCGCAAGGGCTGCGGCTGCGGCGCAGGGACGGAGCAGTGGAAGCGACATGGGGAATGGTGCTGGGCGCGCAGCGGTATCGGCTGTACCGGCGGAAGGCGGAAGGCGGCGAAAGCGTGCTGCTGTACGAGGGGACGGAGCGACGCTTTCTAGACGACAACATTACGGCGGATGAGACGAATTGGGTCTATAGCGTTGCATCGGTAAACGGCAACGGGCAAGGTCCTCGCTCGCGGGACCGGGATACGGTTCCGGGCGGACTAATCGATTGGGATCCCAAGCCGGATGAAACTTTCCGCCGCTACATCCGCAGCCACGAATACGGGCATAACGGGTTTGATTATTGGGAGAACGTACGGAAGGGCAGCTTGCCGCCCTATCCACAGTCTTGAGTCAACGGGGAGGACGATACGAATGTCAAGAACGATTGAGCATATAAGAGAAGCGGCGGTCGACGCGACGCTGCGGATGCCGCTTCGCGAATGGAATTGGAGCGAAGGCGTGGCCTTGTACGGTTTGACTACGTTATGGGAGAGAACGGGATCGGAGCGCATTCGGACATTCCTTGAGCGGTGGTATGGCGAGCATCTCGGCAGGGGTTCGATCCCGGAGACGGTGAACGGCACGGCTCCTTGGGCAGGCCTGATGAAGCTGTCGGGCAAGCTGGGGCTGGTCGATTACGCCGATCGGCTCGCGGATCGCGTCGATCATCTGCTGCATCGCTCGCTCAGACTGGCGAACGGCGCTTACGAGCATACGCTGACGGAAACCAAGTTCGAGAAGCAGATGTGGGTCGATACTTTGTTTATGGCGGGACTGTTCCTGACGGAAGCGGGGTTTCGGCTTGGGAACGAGGATGCGGTAGAGGAAGGGCTGAAGCAATTCCATGTGCATGTCGCGGGGCTGCAGCAGCCGAACGGCCTTTTCTATCACGGCTGGGACGAAAGCAAAGGAAGCATTATCGGCTGTCAGTGGGCGCGCGGCAACGCATGGGCGGCCGTCGTGGCTGTGGAGCTGCTGCGAATCCTGCCGGAACGTTATGCGGAGGATCGGCGGATAATTCGGGATGTGCTGCACAAACAGTTGATGGGATTGCAGGCGTATCAGGATCTGTCGGGCTTGTGGACGACGGTGGTGACGGAACCGGGCACGTATGTAGAAAGCTCGGCAGCGGCGGGCATCGCTTACGCCGTGCTGAGAGGCATCCGAGAAGGATCGGTCGACCCCGCGTTTGGCGAAATGGCCCGCATGGCGTATCGAGCTGTCTGCGCGCTGATCGATCATGACGGCGTGCTGCGGGGCGTATCCAGCGGAACGGGCGTGCAAAGCCATCCCGGCGAATATCACGTTATCGCGCGCGATCGCCTGGAAGGCTACGGGCAAGGTTTGCTGCTGCTGATGTTGTCCGAGGAGCTCTGAGTTAGATGGGCGAAGGATTTAGCAGCAAAGGAAATGATCGCGAAACGACAGATGGCGAAGGCGCGCAGAGGACGCTTGGATACGGCGACGTTCTCGGCTCGGGACGAGAATTGGCGTGGCCGGTTGCGAAATTGCTGGAAGGCGCGGAACCGGAGACGCTGATGTACAAAAGCGTCGGCGGCAACGGACTGCGGCTGCTATTCGTGAAGCCGGATGACTGGAGACCGGAGGATCGCAGGCCGGCGATCATTTGGATTCACGGCGGAGGTTGGTCGGGCGGACAGCCCGAGCAGTTCGTGCCGCATTGCCGGTACGCGGCGCTGCGGGGAGCCGTCGGCTTTAGCGTGGATTACAGGCTCATTCCGAATACGGAGGAAAAGGCGGGCTTAAGCAAGGAGAGTCCGCTCACCACGAACATGGAGGAAAGCGCCGACTCCGCTGCAGATCAGGACCGCGGGGCAAACCGCCTTGCATCGGCGGCGAAGCTTGCGTGTCAAGCTTCCAGCGTGGAGGACTGCCTTAGCGACTGTATCGATGCCTTGCGGTTCATTCGCGAGCAGGCCTCGGAGATGGGGGTCGATCCCGAACGAATCGTCGTCGCTGGCGATTCCGCAGGCGGACATCTCTCCGCCTGCATCGGGACTTTGCCCCTTGATCATCCGCTCGGGGTGTTTGCGATCGTCAATTGCAACGGTATTGTCGATCTGACCGACAAATGGCGGTATTCCTCCCGCGCTCCTCTGCAGGAGAAGGCACAGACCAACGGGCAGGCTGTGCGAAACTGGTTTCTGGGGCGCGAGGAAGCGGGACGGCTGTCGCCACTTCAGCGGATTCGTCCGGGTCAACCGCCGTCGCTGACGCTGCATGGCCTGCTTGACCGTACGGTTGAAGCCGAGCAGTCTGTGAGATATGTAGAAGCGCATCGCAGCTGCGGCAACTACGCGAGGCTAATTCTATATCCTCGATCGAAGCATGCGTTCATTTTATTCGGCTATACAGCGGCTGTGGCGGAAACGATGGAAGCACTCGGAGACATCGATCGTTTCTTGGAAAACGCAGGATTCTGGGAGAACGATGGGATGCTTCCCCTCAAATGTATTTATTGACGATGGACCCCCTGCTTGGAAGCGGCCAGTACAGTTGGGCGGCGCCATAATACATGGCGTAAGGGTATGCAGCTGTAAAGGGAAGCTTAAGCCAGTCCGCGGGCTGCTGCTTCTCGGCGTATGCGACCGCCGTCTTCAATCCCGTCAATAATCCATCCGCTCCAAGCAGCAGGCGCCTCGCCTTGTCCGGGTCTTCAAGAGCAGAGAGGAGAGCCGGCGAATGCGCGCCAAAAGTTTCTTTTTGGCGCTCCTCGATGCCCTCCAGCGATAATTCGCCTCTCGCCAGTCCAAACTGCGAAGTTGCCGGATGCCGCAGAGCAAGTTCGATGACCTCCCACACTTCGGGCATCAAATATTCCTCATTGCGCTTGTAAACAGAAGCAAGCCCGTTCAACAGATCATCCAGCTCACGGAGCTTGTCCTTCGTTACTTCTCCATTTCGCCAGCCTTCTTGGCGGCCCAGCTCGATTATCAGGCTGTTCAGCTTTCCTTCGGCGGCTTTTGCTGTTCGAAGCCAGGCCGCGGCTCCCTTAGCAGACGACGCTTCCCAATCGGCCAGTCCGTTGACGGGCTCGGCGCGAGAAGGTTCGATCAGCTCCCGGTTGCGATAAGCGGCATAAGGGTTAACTGCGCTAATCGGCGCATAAGCATTCGAACGTTCAATCCCTCTTATGGAGCGGATATATTCAGCCATTAAGTGTTCCCCCTTTCCAAGTCCTGTTTAAGGACATTCACGACGAGAATGAGAAAAAAATAATATAATCAGCATACTATATAACGAACACGAAAGGACTCGAACGAGAGAGTCGAAACGTCACGAAATGTTCGTTATAAGGAACGAATTTGTCGACGAAAGACTCTCGCTGTCGATTAGATGATAAGAAATAACAGTCCAATGTCGTCTAGATTTAAAACGGCAACGCCCGGTGATCCGCTTCGGGACAATACATGGGCAGGATTCTGTCCTGATTGCGTGTAATTAGTAGAGTGTGCTTCTATGGAAGCAGACGTTGCTTTATCCCCTTGCCGCTGTTTCTTGCCGCGAACACCTTTACTCTTTTTGCCGGTTGTTGTTCGCCTGTTTGACGTGGATTGCTCGTTCGAGCTTCCCTGCTCCCGTTCATAGGCTGATTGGTTTCCATATGGCTGCGAGAAATGCAAGCCTTGACAGTCCCCTTGACAAGGAGATACGAGAACAAGACGTCCGTTAGCGCAACTCTCCGCGATTCCAACATACCTCAATCCGTTTTTTGCCACTGCGCAGACCGGCATCCCGATAATATGCTGCAAGTGATCGACAGTAAGCGGATAGATTCGTTCCATGGCTCCGTAACCATTCCCTCCATTGGTGTTGTTGCGACAGTGTATTCATCCGGAAGCCGAAATGTACGTTTACCTATACAAGAACGGAGGTTATACCATGTATGTACCCCGGAATTCGTTGTTGAATCGGGATGTAGCAGAAGCAGCAAGACATGGGAGATCCCGCAGACCCCGCAACAAATACGGCGTGGCATTTGCAAGCGCGATGCTCGTTCTCTTGCTGATTGCGGCTTTGGTGCTGCAAAAATCGGAATCGAAGGATCAGGCTGCCGCCCCTGCGCGGTACGCCCATGATCTTGCGCAGCTATGGAGCTGGAGCGATTCGGTGTTAGCCGGTGGAGCGAAGACGGCAGAATGGACGCTTCGGTTCGATGCGGTATTAAGCGAAGGGATGTCATTGGCGCAGTTGTCCGACAGCGTATTCTCCGACGCAGATGGAGTCATAAAGACGGAACGAATCGTGACGAATGGGGGAAACAGCGTGTCCGGACATTACTTCGCGCTTCTTGGTGAAAGTACGGACGCCGCTCGACTGTCGCTGCATCAGACGGGACAGTCTGACAATGGCATGACGGTGATCTTGCTTTTGGAATCGGGCGTCGAAGACTCGACGGAGCAAGGTCTGCAGGCTGCGCTTAAGCAACTGGGCTCCCTCCTCGCGAAGATGAGCGACGAGTGGACACTAACGATGAAGACGCATGGGTATTCGGACAAACAAGAAGGAGCCAAAACGCTGGAGCGAATAGCCAGAGGCCGCATCCTGGAGCAATATGAGGACGGAGGCACGCGCAGCGTCACGATGTTAAGCGACGCTCTTTTGTCGTCGAAGGCACTCGGAAATAACTGGCATGCCAATTTGCAGGTCGCGGAGCATCGCAGCACGGAAACAGCGCGGAACGAGCTGACGATAGGAGTACCGCTAATTTCGGGTGATTTCTCTTCTGTTCGAACGGCCGAAGAACGAGCAGATTAACAGATGGTTTATTTGCATTTTTTATAACCCGTTCAATGGCGATTTAAGGTTGAATATGCTAAACTACATATCATGCAATTCCCATAAAAATTCAGGTAGAAAGAATGAGGCGTATGACTCCCAATCCCATAATAGAATCGAATTCCCCGGAAGGCGCGGTTTATTACCTGTTCGGGGCGACCGGAGATCTCGCAAGACGCAAGCTGTTCCCGGCATTGTTCAGTTTATATAAAGAAGGCAAGCTGTCCGAGAAATTCGCTGTCGTCGGTCTCGCTCGCCGGGCGCGCAGCAACGAGCAGTTCCGTTCGGATCTGTACGAATCCATCAACGAGTTCTGCCGCTACAAGGCGGACGACGCCGAGCTCTGGACGCGGTTCGCGGAGCACTTCGTCTATATGTCGCTGGATATTAACAACGTCGACGGGTTTCGCGAGCTATCCTTGTTATCCGCAGAGCTGGACGAGAAGTTCGACATCCCGGGCAACCGTCTGTTTTATCTGGCGCTTGCGCCGTCACTGTTTGGCCCTGTATCCCTAAATCTCCGCGACGGAGGTCTGTTGGAGTCCAAGGGATGGCATCGGCTAGTTATTGAGAAACCATTCGGCTATGATCTGCCCTCGGCGCAGAAGCTTAACGAACAATTGGGCCAAGTGTTTAAGGAAGAAGAGATTTTCCGGATCGACCATTACCTGGGCAAAGAGATGGTTCAGAACATCCAGGTCATCCGTTTCGCGAACGCATTTTTTGAGCCGTTGTGGAACAATCACCATATCGCAAATGTGCAAATTACGTTGTCGGAGACAGTGGGCGTCGAGGAACGCGGCGGCTATTACGACAAGTCCGGGGCGCTGCGGGACATGGGGCAGAACCACATGCTTCAGATGCTGACGATGATCGCCATGGAGCCGCCAAGCCGACTTCACGGCGAGGACATCCGCGACGAAAAGGTAAAGGTGCTTCGTTCCCTTCGCGGCTACGAGTCGAACGAGGAAGTGCGCAGTCATGTCGTGCGCGGTCAATATACCGCCGGCAAGCTGGGCAACAAGGAACTGTCGGGCTACCGCCAGGAGGATTCTGTCGGCGAAGAGTCCGCGACGGAAACTTATTTTGCCGCAAAGGTGTTTGTCGATAACTTCCGCTGGGCGGGTGTGCCGTTCTATATCCGTACGGGCAAACGTCTGCCGGTTAAGACGACGGAGGTCGTCGTGGAATTTAAAGCGATGCCGCAAAACGTCCTGTTCGCGCAAAAACACGAGCTGTCGCCGAATCTGCTTGTCATCCGGGTTAATCCGATGGAAGGCATCTATATTAAGATCAACGCCAAGAAACCGGGCGCGGACAACGACGTCCAGCCGGTATCGATGGAATTTTGCCAAAGCTGCATGATCGGCATCAATACGCCGGAAGCCTACGAGAGGCTCATTCATGACGCGGCTCGAGGCGATTCCACTTACTTCACGCGTTGGGACGAAGTATCCCATGCATGGGAATTCGTGGACCGGATCGCGAAAGGCTGGCGCGAGGATTCATCCGATCTGGAGCCGTATCCGGCAGGATCGTGGGGTCCGGCAAAGGCGAACGAGCTGCTCGCGGAGCAGGGCCATCACTGGTGGCCGGTCAACGGCCAGGATGAGGATAACGTCATCTGGATCACCAATAAGGATAAATAGATAAGACCGTGAAGGGAAGGCAAGCATGAATCAATCATTATCTAACGAAATTAAGCAGGAAGTCGACAAACGGCGTACGTTCGCGATCATATCCCATCCGGACGCCGGCAAGACGACCTTGACCGAAAAGCTGCTTCTATTCGGGGGCGCCATTCGACTGGCCGGCTCTGTCAAAGCCCGCAAAGCCAGCCGTCATGCGACATCCGACTGGATGGAGATCGAGAAGCAGCGGGGCATCTCCGTTACCTCGTCCGTCATGCAGTTCGATTATTTGGGGCATCGGGTAAACATTCTGGATACGCCCGGTCACCAAGACTTCTCCGAGGACACCTACCGCACGTTGACGGCGGCGGACTGCGCGGTCATGTTGATCGACGTTGCGAAGGGCGTCGAGGTGCAGACGGTAAAGCTGTTCCAGGTTTGCCGCAAGCGCGGAATTCCGATCTTTACCTTCATCAACAAGTTGGATCGCGAGGGCAAAAGCCCGTTCGATCTTATGGAAGAGCTGGAGCAGGTACTTGGCATCCGTTCCGTGCCGATGAATTGGCCAATCGGCATGGGCCGGGAGCTATGCGGGGTCTACGATCGGATGAAGAACCAGGTGGAGCTGTTCCAAGGGAACGATCATTCCACGATAGAAGTACGCAAAGTCGGCGACTACAACGATCCCATTATTCGCGAGATGGCCGGCGACTATTTGACGGATCAGCTGATTTCCGATCTGGAGCTGCTTGACGTAGCGGGTGATCCATTCGACTACGACAAGGTACGCGCAGGCGAGCTGACGCCGATCTTCTTCGGCAGCGCCGTCAACAACTTCGGCGTACAGACATTTCTGGAGAACTTCCTGCAGCTCGCGCCGAAGCCGACTTCGCGGAACAGCATGTCGGGCCCAATCGAGCCGACGAACGAGAAGTTCAGTGGCTACGTGTTCAAGATTCAGGCCAACATGAACCCGGCTCACCGCGATCGTATCGCGTTCCTGCGTATTTGCTCGGGACGGTTTGAGCGGGGGATGGCCGTAAAGCATGTACGCAACAAGAAGGAGATCAAGCTGTCGCAGCCGCAGCAATTTCTGGCGCAGGACCGCGATATCGTCGAGACGGCTTACCCCGGCGACATTATCGGTCTGTTCGATCCCGGCATCTTCCGTATAGGCGATTCCTTGTCGCAAGGCATGGAGGTGGAATTCGACGAGCTGCCAACGTTCTCTCCCGAAATTTTCTCCAAGGTAACGGTTAAAAATGCCCTTAAGCATAAACAATACCAGAAGGGGCTGGACCAGCTGACGGAAGAAGGCACGATCCAGGTGTTTTACTCCACCGGCAACTTCGACGAGACGATTCTCGGCGTCGTCGGCCATCTGCAATTCGAGGTGTTCGAGCATCGGATGAAGGCGGAATACGGCGTAGACATCCAACTGCACCGGATGACGTTCCAATTCGCCCGCTGGATCGTGGACGAGAAGATCGATCCTTCCAAGTTCCGAATCAACTCCACGCTCGTGAAGGACAAAAAGGGCAATTACGTTGCCTTGTTCGAAAACGAATATGCGATGCGCACCGCCATGGACAAAAATCCGACCTCCAAGTTTCTGGAGACGGCGCCTTAAACTTATCTCAACCTCTCGGCAGAGCTGCCGGGAGGATTTTTTATTGTATAGGAAATAATGCGACATACGAGATTGTGGATAATGAGCTTCAGCAGTAATGGGGCAAAATAGGTTGGCGGTCATTTTTGCGACTAATAAGTAGGCGAACGAGCAGCTATAGGCGTTAAAAACGCCGATGGACCGGAAAGTAACTCCAATTAGCGTGCATAGGCGTTATAAACGCTTATGGCACCAAAAAGTAGGCTAACGAGCAGCTGTAGACGTTAAAAACGCCGATGGACCGGAAAGTAGCCCTGATTATCAGCCGTAGGCGTTAATAACGCATATGGCACCAAAAAGTAGGCTAACGAGCAGCTGTAGACGTTAAAAACGCCGATGGACCGAAAAGTAACTCTGATTAGCAGCCATAGGCGTTTGTAACGCTTATGGCTCCAAAAAGTGCAAGTTTTGCAACCACTGTGCTGACAAAGCCAGTGAAACGTAACCGAATGGTTAGAAAAGAAGTAAAAAAGAGCATGCGCCAATGAGGCGCACGCTTGCAAGAAGCTCAATTATTGGAAGCTTTTGAAGCCTTGGTTCATCCCTGCTTGATTTTGAAAACCGTAGGAATGGCTGGTTTGCTGATTGGCGAATGCAGGAGAAACGTGGGAAAGGGAAGCTTGCTCGATTTGACGCAGGTTTTGGGACATTTGCTGCATTTGCTGGATGGCTGTTTGATGACCTTGCAGTGCCGTTTGGATCGTTTGAGCGGCACGCTGCTCCTTCTGAGCGATTTCCTCCAGCGTTCTTGCGTTTTGCTGCTCTTGCTGCAGCAATTGCTGGTACATCTGAGAGGCTTGCTGCGTTTGGGTGATGAGTTGGCTGATCAGTTGCTCGCATTGGTTGATCTGGCCGGTAATGGATTGATTCTGGTACAAGGATTGGTTCTGATACATGAAATTACCTCCGTCTGATATTAGGATAGTGTGGCGCTTCGCGATTCTGTCTCACGCCAACCCGATTAGTTATTCGCAGGATGTGGATGGATTATTCAAACGTGGCAACTCTATGAAACTATCGCTCTTTTATTGTGCCCAGATAGACAGTTAGTCTATAATAGTTGGGATACAAAGAGAATGGGAGGGTACAAGAGCAGGCATGAAGAATCGCAAGTCTATTATTTTGCTGACATTGGGACTATTGCTGATCATTATCGCAGGGTTGTTTTACGTAATAAAATTACAGGACGACAAGGGCCCCGCGCCCGTGACGGAAGTTAAGGATATTCCACAGGTTCCGGTAAAGGAGCTGAAGGAGCAGTACGACGTAGTCGTCGTAGGCACCGATCCGGAGGGCGTGGCCGCAGCCGTATCCGCGGCGCGGAATGGCCTGAAGACGCTGCTGGTTGACGGGAAAAACCGTGAAATATTGGGCGGACTGTTTACTTTAGGCTGGCTTAACAGTCTGGACATGAACCGGGCGCCGGATGGTGTCGATTATTATAACAAAGGCATATTTAAGGAATGGTTCGACCGAGTCGAAGGCGATTCCTTTGCTATCATTACGGCTACCAATGCCTTCCATGAATTGGTAGAAGCAGAAGATAACATCGAGGTTCGCTTGGGCATGAAGAGCATAGAGCCCATTATTTCGACTGATGGCGGCGCAACGACCGTAACGGGAGCGAAGCTGACGGCCGCTGATGGCACCGTATTGGAAATAACCGCAGGGGCAGTCATCGACGCGACGCAGGACGGCGATTTCGCTGCTGCTGCGGGAGCGCCGTTTACGTTCGGCCGCGAGGATATCGGCGACGACAAGCTGTTGATGGCCGTTACGCCGGTGTACGAGCTAGTTAACGTGACCCCGGAAGTGTGGGATGCCATCAGTAAACGTCAGAACAATGACGACGATCCGGATACGGGAGCAAATAACGAAAGCGTATGGGGCTTCAAAGAAATGTGGGAATATCCTTCCACGAATCCGGAGCGCATTCGTTCCCGGGGACTTAACATCGGCCGTTCGGTCAATGATACCGCGTTTATCAATGCCGTTCAGATTTTCGAGGTCGACCCGTTCAATCCCGCATCCATCGAAGAGGCCTACGAAATCGCGCGTAAGGAAATTCCGCTTATGCTCGATTATTTGAAGTCGCTGTACCCGGAGCTTGAGCCGATCGAGCTTGGGGCGCTCGCGCCGGAGCTGTACGTGCGAGAGACTCGCCACTTGATCGGCGAATATCGTCTGACGATGACGGATTTGCTGGAGCAGCAGACTCATCCGGACGATATCGCATTCGGCTCCTACCCGGTCGATATTCAGAGCACTTCGTCCGCGCCTACGGACAGAGGCGCTGTCGTTATGAGACCGAAGTTCTACGGCGTACCGTTCCGTACGCTCGTGCCGCAAAAGATTGACGGCTTGCTCGTCGTCGGACGTTCGGCCAGCTTCGACTCTTTGCCTCATGGCAGCGCTCGCGTCGTACCGCTCGGCATGGCAACAGCCCAGGCTGCAGGAGCAGCTGCAAAGCTTGCACAGGAGGAAGGCATCACGTTCCGCGAGTTGTCGGCGAGCGAGTCGCTGATCGCGACCCTGAAGGAGCGTCTGACGGAGCAGGGCATGGATTTGACTCCGCCTAAGCTCGAGCCATATCCCTTCATCAGCCACCCAGCTTACGAAGGCATGAAGCTGGCTGTAAGCATGGGCATCTCTCAAGCCGGGTACGGTGTCGACTTCGGACTGGATATCGAGTCCAATCCGAAACGTCTCTTCTTTAATCTGACCGGTGCGTCCAAGACGCATCCCGAAGCGTTCGCGCATTCGGCGGAACCTTCCATTAAGGACATTCCGACGGACCAAGTGAGCACGATGCCATTGACGCTGGAGCAAGCCGCATATTCCCTCTTGACGGCCGTGGAAGGCGAAGCCGTGCCGGCCAAGGCGCTGGACGTGCTTATGGCGGGAGGCCTCGTCCAGGCGGACACGCTGTCCCTGATCAAGGACCGCAATAAGCTGACGAACGGCGACGTATACATGCTAATTAAAGATGTCGTGGACGCCTTGTCCACTAAATAAGACCAAAAAGAGCCGATGGAGCGTAATTCGCCCCGTCGGCTTTTCATCTGCGACTCTTAACGAGCTAAACATGGTTCGAACTCGCTGATTTGCTTCTATAGAGTCGCAGAGGTCCTATTATTCCAAATATATGAAACTGCCATTCTATGAATCCCGTATTAAGTAGAGTTGGTTATCTTACTACGAGAAACGGAGTGAAAGTTCAGTTGAGATGGTTGACTAAAACAATGACCGCTTCTGTCGTGGCTTTTAGCCTGGTTGTGCCTGCTGCTTACGCAGCTCCGGCGACGGATACGACGGCTGCCGGCTCTGGCGCAGTGCCGCTTGCAAAGGACTTGAATGCAGAGACGGCTAAAGCATTTTTGGATTCGTTTTTTGCCTCCGAGCAAGCAAAGCCGCTATATGTAGGAGCATCCGTCGTCATCGTCAAGGACGGCAAGACGATCGCGGAGAACGGTTACGGGTTTGCGGATCTGGAGTCGGAAGAGCCGGTCGATCCGGCAAGCAGCCTGTTCCGAATAGCGTCGGTATCCAAGTCCTTTACGGCAACGGCGCTCATGCAACTGGTGGAGCAAGGCAAAGTGAGCTTAAAGGATGATTTCTCGAAGTACATCAAAGGACTGAAGTTTGATAATCCATACGATGCCCCGGTGACGATCGAACAATTGCTGACGCATACAACCGGCTTCGAAATTCAGGATCCGCTTCCGGAGGATATACATACCGATTACGATCGTGTCGTGAAGCTGGACGATTACGCGCTCAAGCATATGCCTCCCGTCGTCAGGGAGCCCGGAAGCTCCTATATGTACGACAACTTCGCATCGCTGCTGCAAGGACTAGTGGTACAGAACGTCAGCGGCGTGCCGTTCGAGACCTATATGGAGGAAAATCTGTTCGAGCCGCTTGGCATGACGAACAGCACCTTTTTGCCCAAAGATGAGCTGAAGGAGCGAATGGTAACGGAGTATGGGGTCGACGGCTCGGTGCTTGATCATTATGCCATCGATCCGACGGTAATGCCGCAGGGCGGCATGTTGTCCACGGCTCAGGATGTCGGCAAATATATGGTGTCGTTCTTAAACGAAGGAGCGGCCGGTTCCGGACGTATTTTGAAGGGTGCGACGGTAGCCGACATGCAGGAGTACCGCTCTTACGCGCATCCGCTGCTGCCGGATACAACTTATGGCTTTGAGGCGCCGATCCAGCTGCCTGGAGCGGGCAGCAGCTCAAGCGTCATTACCAAGGCGGGCGATCTCATTGGCACCAGTTCCCTGATGTTTATGATTCCGGAGGAAGAGACAGGCGTATTCCTGACATACAACAAACTCGGACCGTTGCGTGATCTGTTCTACTCGGCCTTTATTACAGAGTTTTTCCCGGATATCGCCAAGCCGGCTGAGCTGGATCCAGCGTTCGAGCCCTACACGACGGAGGAGCTGGAAGCATTTAGCGGCGTTTATTCCGATCTGCGGCTTCGCGTTATCGTATCGACGCTCGGTGCGGAAGGAGACGGCAGCCTGGTCATCTCGGATTCCTTCCTGGGACCTCGCAGCTTGAAGCAAGTGGACGACAATTTGTTTGTCGACGGTCTGACGGGCAAGTTTACGGCATTCCGACTAAACGACGACGGCATCGCTACCTATATGAAGGAACCTTATCTGAATCCGCTCGGCTATGCGCGCAAGGGCGTAGAACCTGCCGGCTTCGCCGATGTCCCGGCCGATCATCCGTATGCGGAGGCCATCCATGCGCTTCAGTCGCTTGGCTACCTCGCCAATGACGCGAAGGCAGCATTCGGACCCGAAGAAGCAGCAACGCGCGGCGGGTTCGTGCAGGCTCTGATGGAGATTAGCGGACTAAGCGGCAGTACTTCCGACGAGCCCGCCTTTAAGGATCTCGCCGGCCATCCTTCCGCTCCGTTTATCCAACAAGCCTATGAGATGGGACTTGTCAAAGGAGCGAACACGGAAGAATTTAGACCGGATCGACCAATTACCAGACAGGAAGCGGCCGTTATGATCTGGCGCGCGCTCGTTCTGCAATATCCGGCGGAGCTGTTCGAATCCGTAAAGCTGTCCGGGGATACGGACGAATGGGCTGAGCCTGCCGTTAAGATGCTCGTCGGGTTAGGCCTCATCGGTCCTGAAGTAAAGCAGAATGCGGACGGAGCCTTCGACTTCTTGTCCAAGGCAACCCTTAAGCGTCAGGAAGAAGCCTTTATTCTCCATGCGCTTCTGACATCGCCGACGGATGCTATCGTTGCGGGGTTGATGGCCCAGCAAGCTCAATAATGGATTACAGCTCCCGATGCTTGGCATCGGGAGCTGTTCTTTTATTCCAAGAGTTTAAAATTTGTCTATGTTATTAAGAACCAGGATGATCCCCGCGATGCTCATTACCCAGGACAACGTCGATCCGGCGCTGTTAGCAAGCTTTGTGCCAAGTTTCTCAAGCGGATGGCGCATTAGACGTCCCAGAATTAGATGAAGCAAATATAATATGATCGCGGGCAAAACCATGATCACATTGTACGAGGCTAACAGCGGAACCCACTCCACCGGCGTCAGCTCGGCTATGCCCATAAGCCCGATCGCGGCAAAATAGGGGAGAGCTGTCGCGACCTCTATCGCAAAAGTAGTTACTCCGAGCGCAACCATGGAAGCGACGTTTTTGGATTTAGGTCTAGGGGGCGAATGTTTTTTTTTGGTGTTGATAAAGAAGCTGCCGATAAACAGGGCCGCGCCGATAATCGTCAAAGCTATGCCGACAGCCCGGCTTTGGAAAAGATCCGCTGCCGATTCCATGACGGTGCCGAGTCCCATCATCAATAAAGCTCCGACGGCAAAATACAGAACGGCGACGGTTGCAATATAGGCGAGTAGACGAGTGAACACCTTCCCTCCGGGGGAGAGCAGCAAATAGATGGTGACTCCGATGATGGCGGGGCTAAGCATGTCCAATAGGGACAAGGCGCCAACGGATAAAATTAATTCTGTGGTCAACGAACTACCTCCGATCCCTAATTGTTGCGAGATAAAAAGATGGCGTACGCGTTTTCGATTAACGAGATAAGCCGATCGTGGATGGGATACAGCCCCATCTGCTCCGATTGTTCCGAGGACTTCCGAATGTCCCACAGCTTCTCCGCAAAAGCCTCCTCGCCGCCGAATTCCTCCAGATACTTCTCGTGCATGCGAGCTATAATACGCTGAATAGCGGGAGAGTCGGGGGCCGAATCCCCGTATTTGTTGAGCTGACCCAGTAAAGCGATCCACTCCAGAGAATCGGGATCGTCGCTGTTCAAATTAGGAAGCCGTTCCAGCAGGGGGAGTTCGCGTTCCTCGAACATTCGTGCGCGGTAATCATGTTTGATCGCCGAATCGCTGCCGGATGACCGGATAAGCCGATGGATGACGTCTCGATTGGTTGCTCCTTCAACCGCGAGGCTATTAAGAAGCCCTCGCAGATCCGATTCCGTTTGCTTTAATTTTTTTTGCTCGTTTATGACGTAATGGAGCTGCTGCTTTAGCGAGCCGGACCAGTTCCATTCTTCTCTGGCAAGCATGTCCGCGATTTCCCGCAAGCCAAAGCCCAGTTTTTTGAGAAACTGGATTTGCTGCAGTCTCATCAATTCCGAATCGCCGTATAATCGGTGATTTCCTTGCGTCTTATCCGCGGGC
This sequence comes from Paenibacillus sp. MY03, assembly GCF_002165585.1. NCBI lineage: Bacteria > Bacillati > Bacillota > Bacilli > Caryophanales > Paenibacillaceae > Paenibacillus > Paenibacillus sp. MY03. The sequence continues at coordinate 113,682 of NZ_MXQD01000031.1, forward strand.
TTGAGCAAGCCTATATGGTCGTAATATCTTAACGTACGAACCGTAATGCCGGTTTGTTTGGACATTTCATGAATGGAGATCGACTTCGTCACCTTCTTCCCGCAATTTAGGTATGATTCTATTGTAAAAGATGACGCAACGTCACTTTCAAGTGTTTTTTTGTCATTCAACCGTTTTTTTTGCAGTCGATGGGAAGTTGAGGGGAGAATGCGATTGCCCGTGCTATTTTTCCCTGACGAAAGTATAATGAAAGGAATGTGATTGGAGGTTAACGGGGATGAAAAAAATTATGTTCACGGGCGGAGGCTCGGCTGGTCATGTGACCGCGAATCTCGCGCTGATTCCATACTTTCGTCAGGAGAACTGGTCGATTCATTATATCGGTTCCGTCAGCGGCATCGAACGCAAGCTGATCGAGGAGCTGCCCGATGTGAGGTATTGGCCTATCTCGACAGGGAAGCTGCGCCGCTACCTGGACTGGAATAACGTGAAGGATCCATTTAAGGTGGTGGGCGGACTGCTGCAGGCCTACCGAATCATTCACAAGGAGAAACCGAACGTCGTCTTCTCCAAGGGCGGCTTCGTGTCCGTGCCTGTCGTCATCGGAGCTTGGCTGAACCGAGTGCCCGTGCTTATCCATGAATCCGACATGACGCCGGGTCTGGCGAATCGAATCGCGCTGCCGTTTGCTTCGGGCATCTGCACGACGTTCCCGGAGACGACGAAGTCGACCACGCCGGGCAAAAGCCGGTACATAGGTCCCGTCATTCGCGATGAACTGCTGCAGGGGAAAGCGGAACGGGGACGCGAGCTGTGCGGCTTCCGCCGGGATAAACCGGTGCTGCTCATTATGGGCGGCAGTCTCGGGGCGCGGCGCATTAACGAAGCCATACGCAAGCAGCTGTCGCCGCTGACGAGCCGATTCCAGATTGTCCACCTATGCGGCAAAGGCGGCGTAGAGACCAAGCTGGAATCGAACAACTACAGGCAATTCGAATATGTAAACGACGAGCTGCCGCATCTGCTGGCATCCGCGGACATGGTCATTTCGCGTGCGGGCTCGAACTCTATATTCGAATTTTTGGCTCTCCGCAAGCCCATGCTCCTTATTCCGCTGACTAAGGGTCAAAGCCGCGGCGACCAGATACTGAACGCCGAATCGTTCCGCAAGCTGGGTTATGCCGAAGTGCTGCCGGAAGAGCAGCTGACGCCGGATTCGCTGCTGGAGCGGACGATGGACCTGTACGGGAACAGGGAGCGTTACAAGGAAACGATGAAGGCGTTTGATCCCGGTAACGGCATCAAACAAATTCGTGATTGGATCACGACGATTATGAAGTAAGCCTGTCCGCAAGGAGACGGGGAAAAAGCTGCTTTGACGCCATCCGTTTGCGATGGCGCCAAGGCAGCTTTTGTGTTGGCGGGGTTTTGTGTGCCCGGACTGACAGCAGGCAAAGCGATTACTTCCGGCTGTAGACGAGCGGGTTCAGCGGGCTTGCTGCCGGATCGCCTGGCTTGCAGCCCGGGAACCAGCTTTTCATGTCCGATTCGCGCGCCTTGCTGTCGGGTTCCGCTACCGTCAGCCCGTCCGCGATATAGATGACGGTCATAACCTTGCGCATATGCTCCGTCGGGTTGCCCGGGGCGGAATGCATCGTCCAGCCGGAGTGGAAGGTAGCGTCGCCAGGCGACATGGCTCCGTAATTCACCTGCGGTATGCCTTTGCCTTCAATGAATTGTCCGAGCGTCTTATGCGATTCGTCGGAAATGAACTGCTTGTTGACGTAACCCAGCTTATGCGTCCCGGATGCAAATGACATCGTGCCCACCTCTTGCGGGATCGGGACTAAGGGCATCCACATCGTAATCGTTTTGTCTGTGTCGAGCGGCCAATAGATTTGATCCTGATGCCACGGGGTATGCCCGCCGCCCGGCTCCTTGAACAACGCTTGATCGTGATAAATGCGCACGCCTTCCACGCCCATCAGATCGGCGGCGATTTTCGCGAAACGCTTCGCCAGGACAAACCGCTTAACCTCTTCGCTCTTCTGCCATAGATTTCCGACCTGGATGAAAGCTTTGCCGTATGTGTCTCGCTCGGAGACGGGTTTATCGTGGTAGTTCAGCTCCATGACGATGGATGTAATTTGTTCCTCGTAATACGCGATTTCCTCTGGTGTTGCGACGTTTGTCAAAAAGATATGACCGTCTTCTTGATATTTGTCCGTCTGCTCTTTGTTGAGAGGGTATTCGTTTTGCATGTCATAATACGTTTTTGCTTGTTCTGTCATGTTCTACACATCCTTTGACTCTGAAGTATGAAATAAGATAGTTCTATCATAAGGCGGAAGTGACGAGACGGCTTTGTCAAAGTCAATTGAAAGTTTGTCAAAAACAACGAAAATTATGAGCGGTCATGGTATAGTGGAAACAACAGATACGTTATGTACGGAGGCGATTTACGATGCAGCGATTATACGAAACGATGAACGAAATGCCGATCGTCCCGTTTGTCCGCCAGTGCGACTATGCAGTTCGAAAGCCGTGGGTCATGCCGGAGCGGAGACTGCTGGACTATTTGCTTATTTACGTGCAGGAAGGCGAATGCCGCTTCTATGTAGATGATAAAAACTACCGGATGGGGAGAGGGGAGTTCTGCCTCATTCAGCCGAACAGCTACAACAAGCTGGCGGGGTTAACGAATACGGTAACTCCATTCGCGCATTTCGATATTTTCTACCACCCGAGACGGGAAGAGAGCTTCGCTACAAAAGCCGGGCAAACCCAGTTGTCCGCTTATGCGCATCTGCTGCAACCGAGACTGGATGAATTGATGGCAACCGATATTCCGGTCAAGCTGGTGCCGAAACACGAAGGCAAATTCAGAGATATATTTCTCAAGGTCGTCGAACAATGGCAGCATAACGACCCGATTATGCAGTTAAAGGCTCAGGCGGGCATGCTGGATATCGTCTCGATGATCGTGGAGCAGTACGCGCCTGGCGCCCCTCCCTCCAAAGCGGCTACGACCGCGCTGGATTGGGTCACGTCTTATTTGTCCTTCCGCCTTGGCGAATCGGTGAGCGTGGCCGACATGGCGAAGCGGGCCAATCTGTCGATATCCCGGTTCAACGAATTGTTTAAGGCGCAATACGGCATGACGCCGCATCGCTACTTGCTGGATATGCGTGTGAGCCATGCCTGCGAGCTGCTGCGCGAGACTCCGTTGTCGCAAGAAACGATAGCCGACTATTGCGGATTCTCGGATATCCACCACTTCTCGAAAATGTTCCGAAGCCGAATGCGGATGTCGCCGGGAGAATATCGGAGATCGACGTAAACCGTTCTCGGCAATGTTACGCGCGGCACCGCCAAAGGACGGAGACAGCCGTTTCGCCTTGACGTATAGGAAAGTATATGAGTTTGCTCATACTTTCTCTATACGTTTCGCCGAAACGATGGCGTCTGTAGAGAGGAAGCCGTCAGGCGTTTCTTCTTAAAATATAGGAAAGTATATGATTTCGCCGCACTTTCTCTATATTTCTCGGAACGAAACGCGCCCCGCCGCCAAAGTACGGCGTAGCCGTTTCGCCTTGTGAAATGAAAAGATTGACGGTAAAACGGTTTCATGCCATAATGTACGCGTGTACATAAAAGGTGAGGAGGCTGCTTCCATTAGCAGGAAAGAAGTAGCGAGGCTGGCAGGCGTGTCGGAGGCAACGGTCTCCAGAGTTCTTAATAATGTAGGTCCGATCAAAGAGGAGACCAAGCAACGCGTGCTGCGGGCGGCAGCAGAGGTAGGTTATGTGCCCAGCGCATTGGCGCAGCAGTTCGCAAGACGAAAAAGCGGCAATATCGGGGTTATTCTGCCGTCGGTACCGAAGGTGCATCTGTTCTCGACTTATTACTTCTCGGAAATTTTAAGCGGGATCGGCGAAGGGGCCAAACGGTTCGGCTACGACTTGCTCCTGATGTTTCAGGAGCCGGGCGAGCCGCGCGATTATGCCGCCTTGTTCCGCAAGCAAAAGGTGGACGCCTGTATTATGCTGGGTTCGCAGGACGTAGCGGAGGAGCGCGAGGCGCTGGCGGAGCTGGCGGACGCCGGACATCCCTTCTTTCTTGTCAACCAGCGCTTCGAGGGTTATCCATTCCCGTACGTCGACGCGGATCATGTTCATGGAAGCAAGCTGGCGGTGGAGCATCTTCTCCAGCAAGGGAGGAGCCGTATAGCCTTCCTGAACGGACCGGCTCAGTATTCCAACAGCCTTGACCGGCTAAAAGGTTATAAGGAAGCTTTGGCGGGCAGGGGGCTTTTGTATGATAACAGCCTTCTGCTTGAGGGCAATTACAGCCGCAAGAGCGGATTTGCCGTTGCGACCGCTGTCGGCGAAGCGATTAGGGACGGATTAGTCGATGCGGTATTCGCGGCCAATGACCGGATGGCCATCGGATTAATGCATGGTTTGCGGGAGCAAGGACTGGAAGCGCCCAAGCATTATGCGCTGATCGGCTACGACGACTCTGACGGCTCGCGGATCATTCGTCCAATGCTGTCGACCGTAGCGGTTCCCTTTTACGAGATGGGCAAGCTGGCGGCGGAGAAGTTGCTCGATTCGGGACGGCAGGCTGCCGTGGCAGACGTAGATGACGTAGCGGCAAGAGAATCCATGCTGCAGGTGCAGCTCATCGCAAGAGAGACGACATAACACAAGCGGGATTCCGCACAATTCCATCCATTAAAGAGAGGCGGTTGTAACTAATGGCAAAAGTGAGAGTAGGCATGGTCGGCTACAAATTTATGGGCAAGGCGCACAGCAACGCCTATCGGGCGCTTCCCATGTTTTTCCCAGGCTCCGTGCAGCCGGAGATGAAAGCGATATGCGGACGCGATCCGGTCGGCCTGGAGACGGCGCGCGCGCAATTCGGCTGGGAAAATGCCGTGACGGATTGGAAGGAGCTGGTGCGCCGCGACGATATCGACCTGATCGACATTAACGCGCCAAGCGACGCGCACAAAGACATTGCGCTTGCGGCCGCCGAGGCGGGCAAACATATTTTTTGCGAGAAGCCGCTGGCTCTGACGCTTGAAGATTCGCGAGAAATGCTGGCTGCCGCGGAGAAGGCCGGCGTGAAGCACATGGTTGGTTTCAACTACCGTTTCGCTCCAGCGGTTCAACTGGCCAAGAAGCTGATCAGCGAAGGACGTCTGGGCAAAATCTACCACTTCCGCGGCGTGTTCCTGCAGGACTGGATCATCGATCCTTCTTTCCCGCTCGTTTGGCGGCTGCAGAAGGAAATCGCGGGCTCGGGATCGCATGGCGATCTTGGCGCTCATGTCATCGATATGGCACGATTCCTCGTAGGGGAGTTTGATGAAGTGATCGGCATGAACGATACGTTCGTCAAGCAGCGGCCGATCGCGTCAGCGATGACGGGCTTAAGCGCGAAGGGCGGAGCCGGCGAGGAGCTTGGCGACGTGACTGTTGACGACGCGACGGTGTTTCTGGCGCGGTTCGAGAACGGAGCGATGGGCAGCATCGAGGCGACGCGGTTCGCAGCGGGGCATCGGTGTACGAACGCTTTTGAAATTAATGGCAGCAAGGGCAGCATCAAATTCGACTTCGAACGTATGAACGAGCTGCAAGTGTACTTTACGGACGACTCGGAGGATGTGCAGGGCTTTAGACGCGTTCTGGCTACGGACGGCGCGCATGCGTATATGGATGCCTGGTGGCCGGCGGGTCATACGATCGGCTATGAGCATACGTTCACGCATGAAGTGCTGGAGCTGATGACCGCCATTGGCGAAGACCGCCAGCCGGTGCCGAATTTCGTGGACGGGGTGAAGTGCCAAGAGGTGCTGGAAGCGGTGGATCGCTCGATCGCGGAGCGCAGATGGGTATCGATCAGCGAGTTGTAGATAGACGACTAGGGTGTGTCTGAATACTCCGAGGGTAGCAGATTTTGCCGAATTTTCGTTCCATGCAAGGAACTTTTGTGAAGGCGTTACCTAAGGGTACGTCAAGCAAAAGTGACGAAGCAGGGGGCGGAGAGGCGGTGAAAGATGCCCCTGAGCGGGTTTTCAGACACGCCCTAACATAACGGAGAGGCGGAGGACGAATGAGAAAAGCATTAATCGTATGGGGCGGATGGCTGGGACATCAACCGGAGGAGGTCGCGGCGATCTTTCGGGGACAGTTGGAGGCGGAAGGCTTCGAGGTGGAGGTGTCGGACACGCTGGAGGCGTTCGCGGACGCCGAGAAGCTGAAGGCGCTGGATCTCATCATTCCTTTGTGGACGATGGGGCGGATCGACCAGAAGCTCGTCGACAACGTATCGGCGGCCGTGCAGAGCGGCGTCGGACTGGCGGGCAGCCATGGCGGCATGTGCGACGCATTTCGGGAGAATGTCGACTGGCAGTTTATGACGGGCGGACAATGGGTGGCCCACCCCGGCAACGACGGCGTGAACTACACGGTTAACATCAGCAATTCCACCAGCCCTCTGGTAGATGGAATTGACGACTTCGAGGTGAGCTCGGAGCAATATTACCTGCATGTCGATCCGGCGGTAGAGGTGCTGGCAACAACGAGATTCCCGGTCACTCCGGGGCCGCACGCATATAACAAAGCGGTTGATATGCCCGTCATTTGGACCAAACGTTGGGGACTGGGTCGCGTTTATTACAACTCGCTCGGACACCAAGCGAACATTATGGATATTCCAGTCGTGAAGGAGCTTATGCGGCGCGGTTTCCTGTGGTGCGCGGACGGCAAGACTGCGGCTGAACAAGCCGGAGCAGGCAATGGGGCTGCTTACACGGGCATGCAGGATAACCAGCTGTAGGAAGCGCTGCGGCACGAAACGGGAACTAAGCTCGGTGAGAAACGGATGCAGACGAGGGTTTGCAGATCCGTGTTGATCGATATCTATTATTAGGGCGCATAGAAGGATGGGAGCACATGGACAAAATTAAAGCGGGCATTATCGGAACCGGCAACATCAGCGGCATTTACTTCGAGAACGGCAGCAAATTTGACGCGTTGCAGGTGGTTGCGTGCGCGGACCTCGACGTGGATCGGGCGAAGGCGAAGGGCGAGCAATACGGCGTGCGGGGTTATTCCGTGGATGAGATGCTGGCCGACCCGGATATCGATATGATCATCAATCTGACGATTCCCCAGGCGCATGCGGCGGTTAATCTGCGGGCGCTGGAGGCAGGCAAACATACGTACGTCGAGAAACCGTTCGCCGTTACGCGCGAAGAAGCGCAAGAGGTGCTGGAGCTTGCCGCGCGCAAAGGACTGTATGTTGGCAGCGCGCCGGATACGTTCCTTGGCGGGGGAATTCAAACTTGCATCAAGCTTATCGAAGACGGCTGGGTAGGCACGCCGATCGGCGCAACCGCGTTTATGGTGGGCGGCGGCCACGAAAACTGGCATCCTTCGCCGGAGTTCTATTACCAGAAAGGCGGCGGCCCGATGTTCGACATGGGACCGTACTATCTCACCGCGCTGGTAGCGATGCTGGGGCCAATGACCCGAGTGACGGGCTCCGCCCGTATCTCTTATCCTGAGCGAACCATTACAAGCCAGCCGAAATTCGGGCAAAAGGTGCAGGTCGAAGTTCCGACGCATATTGCCGGCGTTATGGACTTCGCTTCCGGCGCGATCGGCACCATCCTGACGAGCTTCGATGCGAAGGGCGGTTCCACGCTTCCGCGTATCGAAGTGTATGGCAGCGGCGGCACGATGGTCGTGCCGGATCCCAATAATTTTGGCGGCGAAATTCTCGTATGCCGTTCCGGAACTCGGGAATGGGCGACGATTCCGCTTACGCACGGCTACTCGGAGAACGCGCGCGGCGTCGGCGCGGCCGACATGGCAAAGGCGATCCAGACGGGCCGTAAACATCGGGCTAACGGCGAGCTCGCGTATCATGTGCTGGAAGCGATGCACGGCTTCCACGACGCTTCGGAGCAAGGCGCGCATTACATCATGAAGAGCAGCTGCGAGCGTCCGCAGCCGCTGCCGCTGGGCTTGCAGCCGTTTACGCTGGACTAGGCGGCACGGGCGATGCCGAGCTCGTAGCGAGCTGAAATGGAAAGGTCAATCCGATTTGGATTGGCCTTTTTTATTTGGGAAAAGGTAGCCAATGAAGCAAAAAACTATGCTTCGTTTGCCGCATGGCTGGCTCGAGGTAGCCAATGAAGCAAGCAAAAAACTTCATTCGTCCACGTTACTCGCCTGTTCTGCCCCCGGCAAAGCCCAATAAAGCGGATTTTTCCGCTATAAAAGTCCGATCGCCCCCGGCGCAGCCCAATAAAGCGGATTTTTCCGCTATAAAAAGTCTGATCGCCCTCACCGTAGCCCAATAAAGCGGATATTTCCGCTATAAAAGTCCGATCGCCCCCGCCGTAGCCCAATAAAGCGGATATTTCCGCTATAATAGTCCGTTTGCTCCCTGCTCGCAGGGTGGTTTTAACAGGAGCGAATAAGGTCTTTTTTAAAAATCCGAAAATCGACAAAATAGCGCCTCTACCGTCTGTCATATGTTGGTAGGAGAGGTGTACTAGAATATATTAATTTCCAATCACTCGTCAGGGTGATCTTGTTCAGCGTTCGCCGGGGGAATGGACCACCATAGGAGTTTAATAGCCGTAGGTCTAAACTGCACCCCTGCACGAGCTGCAAGCCGAGAAAATCGGCTTAGAGGCGAACTGCTCGCCCGGCTGTCACTTTGAATGCTCGTATGAGATAATTGGAGGCGAGAGGTGAACGACCATGGCAAATCCTAAGCTATCCGCTGGCAGCATGTCCTTTCGGTCCCGTCTGCCCCGTCATCCGCTGCTGAGACGATACGTTTCGCAAATCTGGCATATCGTGCAGGACGGCGCCGGAGTTGTAGAAATGAATCCGAAGATGATTCCCGACGGACTTTATCATATGGTTATTAATATGGGCTCTGCCCATACTTATATCGACGGCAAAGGGAGGCGATGGTCTCCCAAGGTTAGCCATGTCAACGCCAAGCATAACGACTATGTCACAATCGAGCGAAGCGGCAAAGTGGATCTGTTGGGAATCGTATTCCACCCTTGGGGGCTCTTCCCCTTCGTGCGCGATTCTATGGACGGAGTGCCTGGCGCCATATGGAATATGGAGGATCTGCTGGGCGGCCGCATCAGCGAGCTGGAGGAACGGTTGTCGGAGACCAGGGACAGCGACGGGAAACTGCATATACTTGAGGAGCTTTTGCTTGAATGGGCAAAGCGGTCGGACGAGCTGCGCCTTGATATCCTACATGCAGCAGAATGGATCAGGAAGTCCGGCGGCACGCTTCAACTTGGAGAAGTTAGAGATCGAGTCAACCTCAGCGAAAGAACTTTGGAGCGGCATTTCAAACAATATACCGGGCTAAGTCCCAAATCATTCTCCGATATCCAGCGCATGCAAAACGCTCTCCGATTGATGAACCGTTATCCGGACAAGCTGGTTAACCACGCCATGCTCGCCGGTTATTACGATCAGGCGCATTTCAATCGGGCGTTCGCAAAGCTAGTGGGGACGACGCCGTCAAAATATTTGAGCGAAAAAAACTTGTTGTCGGATTTATACAATAATGGTGATGGAACGCAAAGTAAGATGGAGTAGAGATCGGGCAAAGGGAGGAAGCAAAATTGAAACGAACAATCGGACATGTTACCATTCTGGTGGAGGATTACGATAAGGCTATCGCATTCTACAGGGACAAGGCCGGCTTCGAGCTGTTGGCGGACAACGAGTTCGGAGGCGGCATGAGATGGGTCAGTCTGGCTCCCTCCAGGGAATGTCAGACCGCCATCGTGCTGGTGCTCGCGGACAGCGAAGAGAAGCGGGCCAGAGTCGGCAGCCAGGTTGCGAATCATGTGAACCTGGTCATTCAGACGGATGATTGCCGTCGGGATTACGATGTCATGAAGGCGGCAGGCGTGAAATTCCTCGGCGAGCCGAACGAGGTGCCTTGGGGTGTCGAGGTCGTCTTCGAGGACCTGTACGGCAATCGATTCGATCTGCTTCAGCATAACGGCTTCTAGGCATGCGGCAGGAGCGGAAGTGACAGTGATTTGACAAGAACATAGTCATCACATAGTTCTCCTGCGGGTATTTGGTAGATGAGGCATCCGAGGTCAAACATCGTTTCCTTTGAATGGAAAAAGGCGTTGCAGGGCAGTCCCGCAACGCCTTTTAGCTATTCTTAGATTGTACTGCTCCTGTTACTCCGCCAACCAAGCGTCGACTTTATCGCCGTTAGCCTCGACCCAAGCTTTCGCCGCATCCTCTGGGGATGCGCCTTCGACGATGTCGATCATGACAGCGGCCATATCGTCCGGCGACCAGTTGAACTTGTCGAGGAACGCATAAGCTTCGGGCTGAGCGTCCTTTAGGCCGTTACGAACGACCGTATGAATTTGCTCGTCCTGGCCGTAGACACCCTTCGTATCTTCAAGATATTTTAAGTCCATTTTGGCGAACTTCCAGTGAGGCGTCCAGCCCGTCACGATAATAGGCTCTTCTTTTTTGTACGCGCTCTCCAGCGCCTGCGTCATGGCAGCGGAGGAGCTCTCCAGCAGCGTCCACTTGTCCTTCAGGCCATACTGCTCCAGCACGTCTTCGGTCTTCATCATAAGGCCGGCGCCCGGCTCGATTCCGGTAATGGTGTATTTGACGCCATCGCCGACAGCTGCGTCCGTTGCGAGCTCCTCGATGCTGTTAACGTCCATGTAAGCCGGAACGACAAGGCCGAGCTTCGTACCTTCCAGGTTTGGACCCAGATCCTCCAGCTTGCCTTCGTTGTCGGCGAGATACGATTCATGCGTGGTCGGCAGCCATGCGGCTACCATAGCGTCCGCGCTGCCGTCCGCAATACCGGCCCACATAGGTCCCGCGTCGACTTGAAGCATATCTACTTTGTAGCCAAGCTTGGTTTCCAGCACTTCCTTCACGACATGCGTACTCGCGATTTCGGAATCCCAAGCGACGTAAGCAAGCTTGATTTCTTTTTTGGCATTCGAAGCGCCGTCTCCGGACCCTCCGCCGTTGTCTCCGTTGTTCGCTCCGCAGCCTGCCAGCAGCGCGACCGACATGGCGACCGCCGCGAATACATTCCATTTCTTCTTCATTGAACCAACACTCCCTTTTCTGTTAGATGTTGTTCAAAAAGTCCGCTTCCCATTACGAAGTAATCCAAGAAGCATACTCGACGTCGAATATTGAATTCAGCCGAACCTTCCGGTGCTCACGTAGCTTCCACTACGCTCCGCTCCTCAGGTTCTAGCTTCATCCAATCTTCTCGGTACTGAGAACCGAACTTTTTGAACTAGCACTATAATAAAATATTTTAAGCCTTGGAACGTTTGATCACCTGTTGGGTTAAACGATCCAGTATAATGGCCAAAATAACGATAGCAAGCCCGGCCTCGAAGCCAATTCCCGTCTTGACCTGCGTTACAGCCCGGTAGACCGTAGCGCCGACGCCTTGCGCACCGACCATGGATGCGATAACGACCATGGACAGGGATAACATAATGGTCTGATTTACGCCTGCCATTATTGTAGGCAATGCGATGGGCAGCTGAAGCTTGATCAGCTTCTGTCCCGGAGTCGAACCGAACGCATCGGCTGCTTCGACCAGCTCTGCCGGCACCTGCCGGATTCCGAGATTGGTTAGGCGAATCGTAGGCGGAATCGCGAAGATAATCGACGATATAACGCCTGGCACAACGCCGAGGCTAAAGAACGTAACTGCGGGCAGCAAATACACGAATGCAGGCATTGTCTGCATAAAGTCCAGCACCGGAGTGATCACTCGTTGCAGCCCATTGTAGCGGGCGATCAGAATGCCGATCGGTATGCCGATAAGGATGGAGATGAACGCGGCGGTCAGCACGAGCGACAACGTCTGCATCGTCTGGCTCCAGAGCTGCAGATTGTCGATAATGAGCAAGCCGATCGCGGTGAATACGCCCATCTTCCACTTGCCGATATACCAGGCAAGCGCTGCGAAGATAATAATGACGGCAAGTGGTGGCAGCCAGTCCAGCGCGTTGTTCAACCCTTCGACTGTGCCTCCTATGATCATCTTAATGAAGTCGAACAGCGGACTGAGATTGTTTTCGAGCCATTCCTCGAGCGTCTCGATCCAGTCTGAAAGAGGAATTTTAGGCAGATTCATGGTTATCTCCTCCCTCCGTCACGACATTGGTATTGCCCGCAAGCGCTGCGAGAACGGCTCCCTTGATCACGACGCCCTTTAAGCGGCCATTGTCGTCCGTTACTGCGACCGGTAGCCTGATATTGCCCATCAATTCGAACAATTCATTTAGTACGGCATCCGGCGAGACGATCGGAATATCCTCACGCATAAGAGTATCCTCGAGCTTCAAATTCTCCTTGACGGCGCGAGACGCGTCGTCCGCCGTAACGATGCCGAGCAGCTTCATCGACTTGTCTACGGCATACAAGCTGGAGACGCCGCGTTCGCGCATAAATTGCAGCGCTACGCGAGGACCTTTGTCGAGCGTAATCGTCTCGGCCTTCTCCATGACGTGGGAGGCGGTGAGCACCTTCGACAGGTCGACATCTTCGACGAACCGCTCCACGTATTCGTTGGCGGGCTGCATCAGAATATCCTCCGGCGTGCCGATCTGCACGATGCGGCCATCCTTCATTAATGCAATGCGATCGCCGATACGCAAGGCTTCGTCGAGATCATGCGTAATGAAGATAATCGTCTTTTTCATCTGGCTCTGGAGCTCCAGAAGCTCATCCTGCATATCCTTGCGGATGAGTGGATCCAGCGCGCTGAACGCTTCGTCCATGAGAAGAATGTCGGGATCGTTGGCGAGTCCGCGCGCCAGTCCGACACGTTGCTGCATGCCGCCGCTAAGCTGTTCGGGATAGCTGTCTTCCCAGCCCTTTAGGCCGACAAGTTCCAATGAGCGCATCGCCATATCCTTGCGTTCCTTCTTTCCGATGCCCTGCACCTCGAGCCCGTACTCTGCGTTGCGCAGCACGGTTCTATGAGGGAACAGCGCGAACTTCTGGAACACCATCCCGATGTTCTTGCGGCGGAAATCGCGGAGCTGCTCCGCGTTCATCTTCATGACATCCTGTCCCGAGAACAGCAGTTGTCCCGCCGTTGGCTCGATCAGTCTATTGAGGAGCCTCACGAGCGTCGACTTGCCGCTTCCCGAGAGCCCCATGATCACAAAGATTTCTCCTTCTTCAATAGAGAATTCCGCTTGATTGACGCCGACGGTCAGCTTCGTTTCCGCTAATATTTTGTCCTTCGACCAGCCTTTATCGAGCAGCGGAATGGCCTTCTTCGGATCATTGCCGAATATTTTCGTCAGCTTCCTGGCTTCTATAATGGCCATGTTTGTACGCCCCCTTCCAAGGTTTCCGGTAAAAAATCGACTCCTCAAGTGTATCTGGATAAAGTTGTTATGGTCAAAGACGCTGAGCCTTCGTATGCTTTGTACAGTTTTAACTTTACGTACTTTATATACCGTATACTCCGAATAACTCCGAATTTCGCCTTAAAGACCTCCTTTACATGGATTAGGTTGTGTGCTTCAATATCGGTAGAGGTTTTGACAGGCGCTGCCGCTCCTTGGGAGGGATAACATGAATGAATTAGCAGCCATTACGGATGAACAACGCGCGAAGCTGCTCGGAACGCGCAGACGCGTGGTGGAATCGATCGGTAAAAACATGGATTTATACGGCATCACGTTATCCATTGGCCATTTATATGGAAATATGTATTTTAATCAGGAGCCCGCTACGCTGGACGAGATGGGCGAAACGATGGGCATGAGCAAGACGTCGATGAGCACCGGCATGCGTACGCTGCACGATCTCAAGATGATCAATAAGGTGTGGGGCAAGGGCTCCAGGAAAGATCTGTACGAGGTGGAGCCGGACTGGCATCAGAACTTCGCGGACTTCTTCTCCATCAAGTGGCGCAAGGCGGTCGAGCAGAACATGAACGTTATGCAGCGGTCGCTGAAGGATATAGGGGCGATGATGGAGCAATACGAGGACGATGAAGCCTTTATGAAGCTTCTACTGAACGACAAGGGCAAGATCGAGGAGGCGCTGAGCTATTATCGTTGGCTGGACAGGCTCATCGACTCGTTCGAATCCGGCGAGATTTATAATTTCATTCCGAAGGAACAATAGGCGTTAAGAAGATGGCCGCGGGAAGCTCCCGCGGTTATTTTGTTTGTTCGCGGGTTATGGTACGCTACATGTACAAACTTGGATTTTACGAAATTTAACAGGAAAGGGTCGGAAAACAACCGTGAACAATAGGAACATGACTTCGCTGCCGCTAATGGATCGGCCAACATCGCCGATGCTGATCCGCGATGGACAGCTCGTGCTCGCGGACCGTGTCATTAAAGGCTCCGTTGGAATTGTCGATGGGCGGATTACGGACATTTTGGAGGAAGAGGATCGGGGAGCTGGCATTGCGCCGACTGCGGCCTCGTTCCTGGATCGGTACCCCGAAGCGGAAGTCGTTGATGCCGAAGGGAATTTCGTGCTGCCGGGACTCATCGACATCCATTGCGACGCCATCGAGAAGGAGGTCCAGCCGCGCCCCAATACTCTGTTCCCGCTGGAAATGGCGCTTATGGAGTTCGAGCGGAAGCTGCCGTTGCATGGGATAACGACGATGTATCATTCGTTGTCGCTCGGGGTAGGACTAAGCTTGCGGGGCGACCATTATTTAACTGGCATGGTGGATCTGATCGGACGGTACAACGAGCGTCGGTCCATGATCCGAAATTTGATACACCTGCGGTTCGAGATCTCGCATCACGCCGGATTGCCCATTGCGGAACGTTATGTGGAGGAAGGCGCCATCCATTATTTATCGTTTATGGATCACTCCCCCGGGAGCGGACAATATCGAAAGCCAGGCTCCTTCGAACGCTATGTGATGAAAAATCAGGGTGTCACGATGGATGAGGTGCAGACGATCGTAGAGGAGCTGGCGGAGCGTCGCAAAAGCGTGGATACCGACCGTCTAAAGAAGCTCGGCGAACTGGCGCGATCACGAAGCATAGGCGTCGCGTCGCATGACGACGATACGCTTGAGCAGGTAAATCGATCGCATGCGCTTGGCGCGAATGTGAGCGAATTTCCCATCACGTTGGAGACCGCGCAGTATGCGGTGACTCGAGGAATGCGCGTATGCGTTGGCGCGCCGAACATCGTCCGCGGTGTCTCGCACGACGGTAACCTAAGTGCATCGGAAGCGATCCGTCTAGGGGCGGCCGATATTATTTGCTCGGACTACCATCCTTCTTCGTTGCTAACGGCGATCTTCAAGCTGGCAGACGAAGGGACGGCCGATCTGCCCGCCGCTGTTCGTATGGCTTCCCTGCATCCGGCGCAAGCGATGTCGGCAGACAGTCGGATAGGGTCCATCGAGCGTGACAAATCGGCCGATCTCATCATCGTTGGCCGGTATGAAGGAATGCCATGGGTTACCAATACGATTGTGGGCGGAGTTAGAGTATATCGTTCCTCCGTCCGATATTAATGCTTAAGAGGGCGAAGGATTCGCAGCTGCATTGCCCGTGTCGCCATGCAGATGCTGGTATATGGCATTGACCAGATGAGATTGCTCGTTCTCGCTGGACTGCTTCCAGACCATCTCGAATAGTACGCCGAGACCGGGCAGCGCCTTCTCGTCATGGTCGACCGATCCTTCAATCACCTCTGCCAGCTGCTCCTTGGAATTATCTTGCACACGATTGACAATGGCTTGCCGCAAGTCGATTATCGGATTCATTGACAATACCTCCCGCCTGGATTCATGTTGCTTCCGGTGCACGACTTACTATTCCCTTGCCGCTTGGCCTTCATCCAAGCCAGGATAAGGTTGTGGTATACTGGATGAGATGAATCGACGGTGCCATACGGGCAACCCATTATATGAAGGAATAGGCAGGGAAAGCTAATGACTCATCATAATCGTAATCATAATCGGCATATGCTGATCAGTTCCGCGCTAAACGACCGGGTCAAAGGCTGGGCAGCGTTGCTGGATAAAAAAAACCGCGATAAATCGGGACTTTTCCTGATCGAAGGCGTCCACCTGATCAAGGAAGCGTTCCAGTCCGGCGCCGGAGTGCGAACCGTCGTCTACGACGACGAACGCGGATTGCCTGAGGAGCTCGCGGACATCGAGGAGTCGGAGCGGGGGATGGATGCCGAATGGATTCGGGCCTCGCGCGCCGTCATGGCCAAGTGCTCCGACACGGACAGTCCACCTCCGGTATTCGCCGTTTTGGTAAAGCCAAACACTGACGCGGAAGCGCTATTTCGCGGTAAAGGCCTTGTTGTCGTGCTGGACGGCTTGCGCGATCCCGGCAATGTCGGCACGATTATCCGGAGCGCGGACGCGGTAGGCGCGGATGCCGTGCTGCTGGGCAAAGGCAGCGTCGATCTCTTTAACCCCAAAGTCGTGCGCTCCACGATGGGTTCGTTGTTTCATCTCCCGATCGTGGAGGGAGATCTCACAGAGCTGCTGCCGCTCGCGGGCGATCGGGGCATTAAACGCGTCGGAACGAGTCTACAAGCGGATCACAGCTGTTATGGTTACGACTGGAAACAGCCGACCTGGCTGCTGATGGGCAACGAGTCGAACGGGCTGTCGGCCGCAGTCCGCGAGCTCATGGACGAATCCGTCATTATTCCGATGCGGGGCCGCGCGGAATCGCTGAACGTAGCGATGGCAACAACCGTATTGTTGTTCGAGGCGGCTAGACAGAGAGAGCTTTAAAGAGCAAACAATGCATGTCCATTGCTCAAATAACGGTCCCTAAAAGAAGCGGTTAGTCCAATTGACTATCCGCTTATTTATGCTCCCGGTTATCCAACTTTGCATATGCTCGCTGATTATAAAATAATAGGATCAGGAGCCATCCGTTTCATATAAGGTACCGCAGCAACAAAAGTGTTATTATGGATAATAACGACTTCTGGGGGTGATGAATTGTTCTCGTGGTTGCGAGCAGGATTTATTTTTGTTGTCGTATTGGTGCTGACCCGGTTCATCCCGTTCTCATCCTTCTTTCGGAACGTGAATACGCTGGTTCATGAGCTTGCGCATGCCGCGGCGGCGCTCGTGCTTCAAGGCAGCGTCATGCATATCCATCTCTTCGCGGACCAAAGCGGAGTGACCTATACGAGATTTCAAGAAGGCTGGATGATGATTCCGATCGCACTGGCAGGATATATCGGTGCTTCCTTGTTTACCGTTCTGCTTTTCTCCTTGTACGCGAAAGGACGGGTCAAAGCAGGTCTTATTATCGTGGCTGTGCTGGCCACCGCGGCGCTTGCCTTGTTCGTGCGGAACGGATACGGCGTGGCATGGAGCGCCGGTTTTGCGGCTGTAACGCTCTTGATTGCTTTGGCTGGGCAGGCATGGCTCATGAAAGGTTATTATTTGCTCATCGCATTTCTGTGCCTCGTTGAATCCGTCGTTTCCTCGCTTGTCATTTTGTATTTGGCCGTCGTCGACCCGGCTGCCGCAGGCGATGCGGCCAGCTTAAGCGGAACAACCGCCGTTCCGGCTATTGTCTGGGGCCTGATCTTCGTATCGTTTGCGTTATGGTGCGCCAAGCTGTCGCTTGGCAGCCTGTTTGCAAAAAAAAATGTGGATTCGGGACATGTACAAAGATATGGCGGCAACCTAAAGGAGTGAGAGGGCATCCCGGGTCATCGCAGATGACAGCGGGGGCCTTTTTTGTACTTCGGGTATTCCAAGCAGCTTGGCAACATGGAAGCGGAGTTCGTGGTATAATACTGCATTATCGCTCCGGCATCGTGTCGGGCAGCTTCGTTAGGAGGAGCGAAAATGCGGAATGTCGTTTATTTGTTAGTGAGACGGTTGATGAACCGGCGCTTTTTTACGAAAATATTCATATCCATATCCGTCGTATCGTTTATCGGCGTATTCAGCTTGGTGTTCATCTACCAGCAGTATTACGAGCGAATCATTACGGAGAACGAGCTCGACCGCGTTCAGCGCTCCATCAACCAGGCGGGCTTCAATCTGGACAACCAGTTGCAGCGCGTCGTACAGAACGTGCAATATTTGTATTATTACTCCGACAATGGCTCCGAACTGATCGGCGATTCCGGCGGACGGCCGGTCAGCAAGCTGGAGGCGTTTCGGGGGCAATATTCCAGCGAAGTCGAATCCGTGTTTCTGCTGATCAAGGATAACGGCAACGGCGGCCGCGAGACGCTGATTCACGATCAGGGCCTCGACAGGGTTCCCGGCATTGATTATAAAAGCCACTCTTGGTATCAAAGCTTTCTCGCGAAGGAAGCCGATATGTGGTCGAAGCCAACCCGCGACCATCTCTTTTACCAAGACAGGTCTTATTCGTCGATCTATTTGACGATAGGCAAATACGATGCGGAGGGGCGGGACGCGCTCTTGGCCGTCCGCCTGAACGGTCGTATTTTCAGCGACGCCTTCCGCTTGCTCGCAGCTTCGGATCTGCTGATCGAGTTGAAGGATGCTCGAGGATATATCGTTTATTCGTCGTTTCCGGACGGCAGCGGTTCGAACGAGGCGCATTATTTGAGAACGGAATCCCGTTTGAGCTACAGCGGCTTTCAAGTGCAGGCTTATATCAACAAAGAGGCGATTACCGATAAAGTCCGGCAGATCCAGGTCGTCAATCCGTATGTCATCATCGCCATTCTGCTCATTACGCTAATGATTTCGTTTTTGTTATCCCTGATGCTGGTCCAGCCGATCAAGAAGCTGCTGCAATTGATGAAAAAGGTGGAAATCGGCGATCTTGATGTCAGATTCTCAAGCAAATATACGGATGAGATCGGGCTGCTAGGCCGGAATTTCAATAAGATGCTCGCCAACCTGTCGGAGATGATCGACCGGGTCTACGTTGTCGAGATGGAGAAAATCAATGCCGAGATGAAGCAAAAGGATGCCATGCTGCTTGCGATGCAAAATCAGATTAATCCGCATTTTCTGTATAATACGCTGGAAGTGATCAACTGCCAGGCTATCCTGCACGATGCGCCGCCCGTCAGCAGGATGAGCAAGGCGATGGCCGACTTCTATCGGTATACGATCGACAATCCCAGGGTGGAAGTAGAGCTCGGGACCGAGATCGAGCATGTAAGCACGTATCTGGAAATCCAACAAGAGCGTTACCCTCATATCGAGATCGATATGGATGGGCTGGAGCCGTTCGACCGGTACCCAATCGTGAAGCTTACGCTCCAGCCCATCGTGGAGAACGCCTTCCATTACGCGTTCGTGGGGGAACGGGATTATTATTTGAAACTGTACGCGGAAGAGGTCGACGAAGATACTTACGCCGTATGCATCGAGGATAACGGACAAGGCATGGAGGAGTCCGCCATAACCTTGTGGAACGAGAGGTTCCGTAACGGCGAATCCGATGTCCCCGAAGAAGAACGGAATGACGGGCCCAAGAGAGGCATCGGCCTGCTGAATGTGCACGGGAGGATCAGGCTTCGTTACGGGGAAGGTTACGGACTGGAGCTGCATGAATCGATAACCGGGGGAGTGACCGTCCGGATCGTATTGCCGAAGGAGGGAAAACGCGGATGAAAGTGTTGGTCGTTGACGATGAAATCGTGATCCGTCGGGGGATCGTCAAGTTGCTGGAGCAGCCGGGCGGTCACATATCGGGCATCGAAGAGGCGAAGAACGGCGAGGAAGCGTTGAACCGTCTCAAGACGGGGCGATTCGATCTGCTCATCACGGACATCCAGATGCCCGTCATGAACGGCCTTCAACTGATCGCCAAAGCCCGAGAGATCTATCCCGAGCTTGCCATTATCGTGCTTAGCGGATATGCCGAATTTCAATACGTGCAGCAAGCGCTGCGGCATCAAGTGTCCGATTACCTGCTGAAGCCGATTACGGGGGACAAGCTGCAAGAGGTCATTTCGAGAGTACTGCTTAACGATCCGGCAAAATGGACATCCAGAATGGATGAGGAGAGCATTCGGCTCATGAAAGAGACCGTAGCTTCTCTCGTGAAGAACGTGCTTGCCGAACGAACGGAGGAGTCGGACGCTGCCATCGACAGATGGGGAGCGCATTTGAACGGGCGCGGTCATACGCTGCTGGAAATGAAACGGATAATGGGCCACTTCGGCCTCCTCTTTCGTTCGGAGCTGATGCTTGCTCATAAGCGCCCGCCGGGATCGGTATCCATTCCGGTTTCCCCGGCGGCCTCTTCGCCCGAAGAACTGCTTCAAAGCTGGAAGCTGATCTTGAGAGAGGAGATCAGGCTTGTGGCGGGCAGCCGCGCGCCCCGCAATAAACGAATCGTCGACGAGGCGATTGCGGAAATCAGCATGCGTTACGGAGATGCCTCCCTGAATTTGTCGGGGCTGGCGGAGAACGGAGGATTAAGTCCGGCTTATTTGAGCAAAATATTCCGGGAAGTCATGAAGAAACCCATAACGCAATACATTAGCGAATTCAGACTGGAGAAAGCTAAAGAAATACTGCTGCGAGAGGACGCTCCCAAAATCAATCATATTGCGGAGCAATGCGGCTTCAACGATTACCCCTATTTCTCTAAAATCTTCAAAAAATATTATGGCGTTGCACCGCTTGAGTATAAAGAAAAAAATAATCCGACTATGTGACGAACCTTCACATGAAGGTTTGTTTTTTTATATCGTTTCGTAAATTAGTTTTCAGAAGACAAGAGTCGGCGTTACAATACATTGTTGAAAACGGTTTATCGCGTTATGATTTGAACTGTCACAACCGACATCGCATAAAAAGGTTGATATCGGTGTGAGGTATTATGACTCAAATTTCGAACAGGGGAGTGTGCAGACATGTCGAACAAATGGACGAAGCTAACAACGGTAATGCTGCTTGCCGCCGTCATTTCCGCTTGCGGATCGGGCAACGGCAACGGCAATTCGGCGGGAACGGGCAACAACGGGGGCAACGGCGGCGGCGCGTCCGCAGGAGCAACGGATACGATCGAAGCGTGGGGAGAGACGATCAAAAGCCAATACGAGGGTGACACGTTAAATCTGGCTTTCGCGAGCCATCCGTCCACGGAATCGTTCCAGAAGCTGACGGCGGATTTCGAGAAGCTGACGGGCATCAAGGTGAAGTGGGAAGTGATGGAGGAAACGTATCTGAAGAACAAGCAACTGCTCGACTACACGGGCAAAACGGGTTCGTATGACGTGCTGATGGTCGATGGTTTCTGGATGAGCGAATACGGCGCGAAAAAGGTCGTCGAACCGCTTGACGAATATATCGGAAACGAGTCGCTTACGCCGGCCTGGTTCGATTACGAGGATATTATTCCCGCCTATCGCAACGGCATCAGCAAATACGAGGAGAAGACGTACGGCATTCCGACGGCCGGCGAAACCCGGTTCATTGCTTATCGCAAGGACTTGTTCGACAAGTACGGCAAGCAGGCGCCGACAACGATGGATGAATTCCTGGAGCTGGCGCAATTCTTTAACGGCAAGGAAGACGGTTTGTACGGCGTCTCCATGAGGGCGCAACGGGGCGTCCATGCGGCATCCGGCCTGATGACGATCATGTACAACTTCGGCGGAGGATTTATCAATCAGCAGACGGGCGAAGTAACGATGAACGATCCCAAGACGGTCGAAGCGCTGCAATTCTACGTGGATCTGCTTAAGAACGCTCCGAAAGACGTCGTGTCCTACACGCATGAAGAAGCATTGTCCGCGTTCATGACGGGCAAGAGCGCTATGTGGCTGGACGCGACGGCGCTGGCGAAGCGCATCCTGGATCCGGCAAGCTCGCAGGTGTACGACAAGGTCGCGTTCGCTCCGACGCCGGAAGGACCTGACGGCAAGGCCAGCGCGCTCGCCGGCTGGAACATGTCCATCTCCTCGCTGTCCAAAAACAAGGAAGCGGCTTGGGCGTTCATCGTCTACATGAACAGCAAAGTTAATGCCAAAGCTTACGTCGAGGGCGGAGGCGTGCCGGTACGGACATCCATCTACGAAGATCAGGAGCTTGTGGCCGCCGATCCATCCTACCCGGTGCAGCTGGCAGCGCTGAACGACGCCAACGTGCTGGTGGAGAAAGGCATCTCCTGGATTCCGCCGCATGAGAAGATGGGTCAAATTCTGGACCGGGTCGGCTACTACGTGAGTGCCGCCATGTTCGGGGAAGTGACCGCCGAAGAAGCCGCCCGGAAGGCGCAAGAAGAACTGGAGGATATTGCCGGTTAACGCGGGAATCGGCGGCCGGGGGCGCCAGCGCGCCTCCGGTCAATATACGCAAGGAAGGTGACAGCAATGATTCGCTCCTATTTCAAGAAGAGACCTCATCTCGTTTACATCATGCCCGCCATCGTTATACTTGGAGCTTTGACGATTATTCCGACCATCTTTCTGTACGGGCTGAGCCTGACAAATTATGAGCTTGGTTATCCGACATTCGACTTTGTTTGGCTTGAAAACTATATGCGACTATTCACTGGCAAAGACGCCGAATTCTGGTATTCGGTATCCATCAGCCTGGGCTTCATGCTTGTGACCACGGCCATCGAGCTGCTGCTCGGCTTCTGGCTGGCGGTATTGCTGGACCGCGAATTCAAGCTCAAGTTTCTTGTATTCGCCTGCATGATCGTGCCGGTGGCGATGACGCCGAGCATTACCGGTCAAATCTGGAAGCTGATGATGAACGCGGAATACGGCGTACTGAACTACTTCCTCCAATTTTTCGGCGGCAAAGTGATCTGGTTGTCGGGGGAGAACGCGTTCTGGTCTACCGTTCTCGTTGATGTGTGGCAGAATACGCCGTTCGTGGCGCTCATTATATACGCCGGCATGCGCTCGCTGCCGTCCGATCCGTACGAAGCTGCGGCAATCGACGGAGCCGGCAAGCTGCAAGTATTCCGCAATATTACGATGCCGCTGCTCTGGCCGATGATTCTGCTGGCGGTCATCTTCCGGGCGATCGACTCGCTCAAGACGTTCGACATTCCTTATTCCCTGACGCAGGGCGGCCCTGGCAGCACTACGGAATTTCTTAGTCTTCACGTCTATCGACTCGGCTTCGCCGGGACGGGATGGATCGGGCGTTCGGCGGCGGTTTCCGTCGTGCTGCTCGTGCTCACGACGGTCATCAGCATGGTGCTGATCAGGCTTTACCGGAAAGGAGTTGAGAGCAAAGGATGAATCCGCTGGGCAACAAAAAAGTCGGCGCAACGACGGCGATCCTGTTATTGCTGGTATGCGTGTTCTGCGTGTTCCCGTTCCTCTGGATGCTCATCATTAGCTTGAAGACGGGGACGCAAACGTACGATCCGGCCATATGGTTCTTCACTCCGACGATGGACAATTTCAGAGCCGTGTTCGAGGACAGGCACGCGATGGATTATTTAAAGAACAGCGCGATCGTCGTTCTGC
Organism: Paenibacillus sp. MY03; assembly: GCF_002165585.1. NCBI lineage: Bacteria > Bacillati > Bacillota > Bacilli > Caryophanales > Paenibacillaceae > Paenibacillus > Paenibacillus sp. MY03. The sequence continues at coordinate 137,183 of NZ_MXQD01000031.1, forward strand.
TTACGACGTTGATATCGATTTTCCTGGGAGGTTTGGCAGCTTACGGCTTCGCCAGATTCGAATTCAAGAAGAAGGAGAACCGGGCGTTCTGGGTACTGAGCTTGCGGATGCTTCCGCCTATGGCCTCCGTCATTCCGATTTTCGTCATGGCGAGCATGCTCGGCCTGCTGGATACGCATCTGGTGCTCGTCATTTGCTACATGCTGTTTAACATTCCTTTCACGATATGGATGATGCGCAGTTTCTTCGAGGAAATTCCGGTCGCGCTGGAGGAAGCGGCGTTCGTGGACGGAGCTTCCCGATTCCAGGTATTCGTCAAGATCATTTTGCCGCTTGCGACCCCGGGGCTTATCGCGACCGCGATCTTCTGCATCATCAATTCCTGGAACGAGTTCGTGTTCGCCCTGTTCCTGACCAGCGCGGACGCATCGACGCTTCCGACGACCGTGACGCTCTTCTTGTCCGTAAGCGGAGTTGCATGGGGCGAGATGTCGGCGATCGGCATCGTCACTATTTTGCCTGTGTTGCTGTTCGCCATGGTCGTGCAGAAGTATATGATTCGCGGCCTAACCTTCGGCGGCGTGAAATAATTCAACTCATGAATCGAACCAACGAATGAAAGGCGATGAAGGTCATGACAACAATTAAAATGGGAATCGTCGGCGCGGGAACATGGGGCCAGACGCACGCTTATATTTATAACGATCATCCGCATGCCGAGGTGGCTGCGGTATGCGACATGAACGCGGAGCGGGCCGCCGCGCTCGCCGAGAAGTTCGGCGTTCCTGCTTCCCGCGTATACACGGATCATAACGAGATGCTGCGAACCGGAGGAATCGATGCGGTGGCGATCGTCACGCCCGATTTTGCCCATACGAGAGTGGCGGTGGACGCGGCCAACGCGGGCAAACATATGATTATCGAGAAGCCGCTGACGACCTCGCGAGAGGAAGCGCTTGAAATTATCGAAGCGGTGAAACGCAACAACGTGCGCATGATGGTGGATCTGCACAGCAGATGGAGCCCGCTGTTCGCCATTCCCAAGCAGGCGATCGAAGAAGGGGAGATCGGCGAGCCTTACAGCGCCTACTATCGCTTGAACGATATCAAGTGGGTTGCCACCGATCTGCTGCCCTGGGCGGCCAAGTCGTCTATTCTTTGGTTCCTCGGATACCATAGCGTGGACGTATTGCGCTGGTTGTTCGACGACGAAGTGGAGCGGGTGTACGCCGTATCGCGGGAAGGGATTCTGAAAGGGGAAGGCGTGGATACGGCCGATATCTACCAGACCATTCTGGAATTCCGCAAAGGCGGCATCGCCACGATGGAGAACGGCTGGATAACGCCGAACACCAATCCCAACGTCAATGACATGAAGCTGAATATTACGGGTACAAAAGGGATGTTCAACATTGATCCGACGCATAGCCAAATGATGGAGAGATTCACGGAGACCAAGGCGGACCGCCCCGATTTGCTGGTGCGCCACTTTATCCACGGCAAGCCGAAGGGCTTCGCTTACGAAAGCATTCGCCACTTCGTCGACCAGCTTGCGTCGGGCGAGCCGTTCCATGTGACCGTTGACGATGCTTTCAATACGACGATGGTTATACTCGCGATTATGGAATCCGCCAAAACGAGAACGCCGGTCAAAGTGGTCTATTAATTAATCCCCGTACTTCGAAATGCGCCTTCCTGCCTAACAAATTATGTCGAATTTGATCGATCGGAACGACGGAAAGATAGGAGGCGCAGTCGATTGACACCCCGTCCAGCGGAATGATAGACTCTCTCCGAATTGGCGCCGTTCATCGGTTTCGCGCGCATACGGTCATCGAACAGCGCTAATAAAACGATTTCCAATCAAGGAGGAATTGTTGATGGCGGGGTTCACCGAAAAAGGATTGAAGCTCGAATCTTCCGTTGCGGGCACGATGGCGGCGCTTTTGCCCGCTGCCGGGCCAGTCGGTGCGGGCATTGCGACGGCGATCGGCAGTGTGGCGTTTATTATGGAAGTGCTAAGCTGGATGGAAAACGATACGACGATCCCGGACGCTCTGCGGGATATCGGGAAGCAGATCGATGGCATCATCTTCGTGCTGAACTTGCTGGACGAAAGAATGGACGAACTCGTCAATGAAGTTGCCAAGGAGTCGAATCGCGGGACGAACCGCGACCTGCTGGATTATCTGGACGAGATTCGGCAAGTCCATCTGGCCATGCGCGTTCCGTCGCCGGACATCGAGACGGCGGTGCGAAACGCGAACGCGGTCGGTATTACGTTAGACAAGTTCCTCCGCAACGACTATGACATATGGAGATGGACGGATGTCGTCACGAAGGAGGTCTTCGATCCCCAAACGGGGAATACGCATGACGTTACTTCGCTGGCATCAAATGTCTTCAAACATTTGCCGACGTTGCCCGTCTATCTGATGGCCGTTCTTACTTGGCTGGCAGCACGGGAGAAGGTCGTCCAAATGAACGCGAGGCATCGGCTGGATGATGACGCCGGTCGGATCGCCAGACATCTTGCGGCTGTGTCGGTTCGTCCTGGCTTCGATAAATATGCGGGTGGGGAAGCAAGCGAGCCTCATTCAATCCCGGAGCACATCAAATGGCAAATACGCGCCTTCCCCATCGCCAGCGACAAACATCCGGTGAACCGGGTTTGCCGATTTATGTTCGAGCTTCGGAATTGGATGAACGGCGACGTCAAACGCGGGGATCACTTCGATCTGACGATGGAGAGCGATCACGTGTTGTGTACGGTGAATCCGGACAATCTCGGATCGCCTTCGCTTGAGATTGATGCGGAGACCGAATGTGGTATCGAGGTGTTGCAGGCTTTGGCGGAAACGTTAGAGCGCGTCTCGCATGCAGGTACCGTTAGGAAGCCGTTTGTAGGGCGGTTTTCGACGGAGGAAACTTACGCCCCCGCCTGCTTGTACGTCATTGCCCAAAATGCGGAACTTCGCTGGTATCGCAACGAAGAGGCGGCGAAGCCCGGCGGATCGAAGGAATGGACAGGTCCCATTACGATCGGCAACGGTTGGGGAGAATTCAAGACGGTGTTCTCCGGAGGCGGTGCCGCTTTGTATGGCATTCTCCCGGACGGGAAGTTGATGTGGTACGGCCACGACGGCTATTTCGAAGGAACCGGGAGCTGGCGCGGAGCGCCAATTCAAGTTGGGCATGGCTGGAACGGCTTCAAATCCGTATTCCCGGGAGGAGAATACATCGTCTATAGCATTCATCCAAACGGAGACTTGATATGGTATCGTCATGACGGAGCAGCTTACGGAGGGGACGAGGCCACCTGGGCTCCCGGCGTCAAGGTTGGCACCGGCTGGGGCGGATACGCCAACGTCTTCTCTGGCGGGTATGGCGTTATTTACGCCATCCGCGAGGACGGCGTACTGGAGCGCCATGTTCATGCCGGGTACTTGAAAGGAACGAGCGAATGGGAGCCTCGCGCCGAAATCGGCACCGGCTGGAACGGATTCCAGGCCGTTGCCGCTGCGGCGGACGGCGTCCTGTACGCGTTCACGCGGGACGGCAGAGTGCTGTGGTACCGATATGGCAAGCGAAAGAAACCGGCTGCCGAAGGCATTCGGGATTGGATGAAAGTAAAGGAGCTCAAGTTTAAGGGGGCTGTCCGAAGCCAGCCAGTCATTAAAGGCACGATTAGTCAGACGGTCTTGAAACCAAAAAGATTTCCGGGTCTGGCGCAGCTGCCGGATTCGGCGATTCCTGTGGAGAACTGGAAGAAACATGAGTTAATCGAGCTTAAGAAGCATCCGACCCTCGCCGATTTCGTGGCAATGACATGGGAAGGACCGGTTGAGGTGATGCGGGGCTTGTCCGGCTTCCGAAACGTATTCCCTCTCATGAATCCGCCGTTTCGAGGACCCAATTAACCGATAACGCTAGAAGAAGCCAAGGCACCCTTGCGGGTTGTCTTGGCTTGTTTGCGATAGAGCCGGCTAATTCCGTTAATCGTTGTTGCAGCATCGTTCGTTATCGTTTAGATGGCCGGAGCGCTGTATTTTGGTTTCCAAATAGTTGCGGTTGTAATCGGAGACGTCTCCCCATAGCTGTACACGGTCCTCGACGTCCAATCCGGCCTGGCGAAGCGCCTCCAGCTTTTTGGGGTTATTCGTGATCAGCGTGACGGGTTTCGTCCGAAGCGACTTCAACACCTTGATCGCGTCGCCGTAATCGCGCGAGTCGTCCGCGAAACCAAGCTGGAGATTGGCGTCCACGGTATCGTAGCCATTTTCCTGCAGGATATAGGCGAGTGCCTTGCTGAACAATCCGATGCCTCTGCCCTCGTGGTTGGCCAAGTAGAAGATAGCCCCGCTGCCGTGCTCGACAACGTGCTTCATGGACTGCTTGAGCTGATAACCGCAGTCGCATCGTTTGCTGCCGAATATATCGCCGGTGTGGCAGATGGAGTGGAATCGGATCAAAGCGGAGGCATCATCGGCGAAATCGCCGTGAACCAGCACGCTGGATTGTTGAAGCTCCGCCAGATTGGACGCGGACAGCTTGGCGACGATCGCCTCGAAGTTTTCCGTTACCTCCTTGCAGTTCAGCCAGCAATACCACTTAAACTCCGCGGTTTCGCCGTCCAGGTTCACCGGCAGTTTGATGGGGCCGACGAGGTAGATGGCGCCGTCTCCTTCGGCAGAAGGAATAAGTTTGATTTTCTCTTGCAGGAGGGAAATGACTTTTGGATCAAATGATTGCACGACGGGCATAGCAGGCTCTCCTTTGATTGTTTCAAGTGTATCATTCAAGTATAAATCTTTTCTCTAGCTTGCGCATGTTCTGCGGCTGATTATGCGAAATCCGGATAAAGGCTTATTTGTCCGGTTTGTGCGACGGCAGCTCGTTATAGGCCCGCTTGTACAATCGGGTAAAGTAGACGGGCTCCATTCCGACATAAGCGGCGATCTGTCGGATGCTCAGATCGGGATATTCGTTTAGCATCTGGCGCGCGGTGTGCAAGCGCAGCTTGTGCAAATATTGCAGGGGCGTCGTGTCCAGCGCGGAGCGGAACAGGCGAGTCAGCTGCTTCTGCGAATATCCGACATGCTCCGCAAGCGATGCGATCGTAATCGGGCGGTTCAGGTGATCCCGCAGAAACTGGACCGCCGTGTCGACTGCGGATTCCCGGTAACTGTCGGGCAGCGCGACGGGCGAAGCGGATGGGAGTTGCTCCTGATTGCTTTTAAGGATATGAAGCATCAGAGCGTACAACGCTTCGGAGGTATGCCATAGATCGGGGGCACCGCCGGAATGGGTCCAGATGTCGCGAATTCGTCCCGTGATTGCGGGAATATCGGTCACTGCGAACAGACGGGGAATATCCCGAAAGCCCCATCCCTTTAACGTATTGCCGAAGTTCTCCAGGAAGGTTACGTAGGCGACATGCCACGCCTCGCTTTCTTGCGGCATATATTCGTGCGCGCAGCCGGCGGGGATGTACAGTAGATTGCCGCTTTTAAGAATGTCCCATTTGTCCTTTTCGGATCCCAATCTCCGGAATCGGCCGGATCCGGATATCGTGAGAAATAACTGATGTGCGGAGAAACCTTTCATCCTCGTAATCGACCTCTGATTCTCCATTCCGGCCGTATAGACGGTGAGCGGCAGCAGCTCGCTTAATGTCTGATTGAGGTTTCCCCTAAGAGTCAGCAGCTCCATGGCAATGGCTCCTTGTCCATTTTGTATGGGTATTTGTCCGTTTTGGCTGTTCCAACGTATCATAACGCACATCTATAATGGAAGCAAACCATTAGGAGGTATGCGGACATGATCGATATCGAACGTTATTGGGAACGGCTGGACATTCTTGGGGTGAACAGGGAGCAAGCGCGGGCGTCGTTTATCCCTTATGGCAGCGCGGCAGCTGCGAAATCCGGCAAACGAGGAGGATCTTCCTATTTTCAGACGCTGAACGGTGCTTGGAAATTCCGATACTATCGCAGCGTAAGCGATGTGACGGAGGTTTTTTACGAGGATACTTCAAGTGTGCATGAAACCTGGGACGAGCTCATTGTGCCATCCTGCTGGCAAAATAACGGTTACGACCAGTTGCATTATACGAACGTCAATTATCCCATCCCGTACGATCCGCCGTTCGTTCCGGATGACAATCCGGCCGGCGCATACGTAAGGGAGTTTAACGTAGCGGCAGCATGGATCGCGGATGGCAAACGAACGCATGTCGTCTTCGAAGGAGTTAACGCCTGTTTTTATCTTTGGGTCAACGGGACGTTCGTCGGTTATAGCCAAGGCAGCCGGATTCCGTCCGAATTCGATCTTTCCCCTTATGTAAAGGCGGGAACCAACCGTATGGCCGTGCTCGTGCTGAAGTGGTGCGACGGCACTTACCTGGAGGATCAGGATTTGTGGCGTTATTCCGGCATCTACCGCGATGTCTATCTAGTCTCCAGAGAAGCGGCGCATGTCCGCGACGCATTTATAAAGCCGGAGCTGTCGGGCGATTTCACAGAAGGAATCGTTCGTGCTGAGCTTGAGACGTCTGGCGAACTGTCAGTACGAACGGAACTCTACGCGCCTGATGGCGATCTGGTCGCCGATGGAAGCGCCATAATTGCGGGCAGCGGCGTAATTGAGTTGGGTTTGTCCAAGCCGGAGCTCTGGAATGCGGAGCAGCCGCGGTTATACGATCTTTACGTGCATGCCGGCTCTGAAGTGTTGCTATTCCGTATCGGATTCCGCAAGGTCGAAGTAAAAGACGGCGTGTTCCGTGTGAACGGGAAAGCGATCAAGCTCAAGGGGGTTAATCGTCACGATTCCCATCCGTCGCTCGGGCAGACGATCCCGCTGAACCATATGATCAAAGATTTGAACCTGATGAAGCAGCACAACGTCAATACGATCCGCACATCGCATTACCCCAACGATCCGCGTTTCCTGGATCTGTGCGACGAATACGGCTTCTACGTTGTCGACGAAGCGGATCTGGAATGCCACGGCGTCGTGAACACGGGAACGAGGGAAGAAGGCTCCTTTCACAAGCTCGCGGTACATCCCGACTGGAAGGAATCATTTGTCGAACGGGCGGTTCGGATGGTGGAGCGGGACAAAAACCACGCCTCGATCCTCATCTGGTCGCTTGGCAACGAATCCGGCTACGGAGGCAATCATATCGCGATGGCGGAGTGGGTGCAGCAGCGCGACGAATCCAGGCTGGTTCATTATGAGGGGGCGGCCGCGCTTTATAAGGGTGACGAGAATACCGAGGCGCTGGACCTGGAGAGCCGCATGTATGCGTCGGTAGCTGAGATTGAGGCCTATGCGCTGGACGAGTCAAAGACGAAGCCGTTGTTTCTCTGCGAATACAGCCATGCGATGGGCAACGGTCCCGGCGATCTGCGGGATTACTGGAACGTCATCTACGCTCAGCCGAAGCTGATGGGCGGCTGCGTATGGGAATGGTGCGATCACGGCATAGCGGTCAAGACGCCGGAGGGAGAAAATTATTTCGCCTACGGCGGCGATTTCGGCGACAAGCCGAACGACGGCAACTTCTGCATCGACGGCTTGGTGTCGCCGGATCGCAAGCCGCATGTCGGCCTGCTGGAGCTGAAGCAAATTATCGCGCCGGTCGTCTTAGAGGCGGACGATGTGAACGAGGGCATCGTGCGGGTTACGAATCGCTACGACTTTATCGATCTGTCGCATCTGTCGTTGCGCTGGAAGCTGGAGTATGGCGGCGTTCTAATCGATCAGGGCTCGACTGGGGCACTGGAAGCGGCGGCCGGAGAGACGCAAACCTTGCGGCTCGGCTATCGCCAGCCTATTGCCGAAGGAGACGGCTGCGTGCTGACGTTATCGATCTGGCAGCATGGCGAGACGGTCTGGGCGGCGCCCGGCCACGAGGTGGCGTTCGCACAGTTCGAGACAGCGGCGGCTGAGGTTGCTGCTAGCGGCGGCGAGACTGGAGCAGAGAAGGATGAGACGGCTGGCGCAGCGGCTTCTTACCGCTCGGAATTTATGACAGCCGTAGAAAGCGGCGGCGTTCTGATGGTTAGAGGGTTCGATTTCGAATATAAATTCGACCTCGGCAAAGGTGTGATCGCATCCATTAGGCGTCATGGAGTCCGCATGATCGACGAGCCCGTCCGCTTTAACGTGTGGCGTGCGCCTACCGACAACGACATGTATATCCGCAAGGAGTGGGAATACGAAGGTTTCGATCGCGCCGTCATGAAGACGTACGCCAGCTCATGGGAAATGTTATCCGACTCGTCCGTGCAAGTGAAGGTCGCATTTTCGCTCGGAAGCTATATCCGCAGTCCGTTCTTGAAGGGGGAAGCGGTTTGGACGTTCTTGCCCAGCGGAGAGGCGAAAGTATCGTTCGCTGCCGACGTCCGCGAGAATCTGCCTTATTTGCCGCGGATCGGTCTGGAGCTCGTTATGCCGAAGGGGACGGAAGAGGTCGAATACTTCGGCTACGGCCCGCATGAGAGCTACATCGACAAACGCGCGAGCGTTCGCAAGGGGCGTTATCTGCAGACGGTGGACGAAATGGCGCAGAAGTACGTCATGCCGCAGGAAAACGGCTCGCGTTACGGAACGGAATGGGCGATGGTGACCAGCGAGCTCGGCATGGGACTGCGCTTCGACGCGCCGGAGCCGTTCTCGTTCCAGGCGCTTCATGTTACGTCGGCCGATCTGGCGGCCGCGAAGCATACGCCGGAGCTGGCCCGCCGAGACCAGACGATCGTGAACATCGACTACAAGATGAGCGGCGTTGGCTCGGGCTCATGCGGCCCGCAGCTGCTCGACCAGTATCGACTGGATGAGAAGCGGATCGCTTTCGAGTTGTCGCTGAGTCCGGTATTCAAGGAAGAATAGGCCGCCCTTCGGGGGGAAAAGAAAGAATAGGCTGACCTTCGGGGCGGAAAAGGAAGAATAAGCTCCCCTCGGGGCGGAATCAAGAACGGCCCACAGCGGATGCTGAGGGTCGTTTTTAGCGAGAACCGTTGCTGAAGCCCGAGAAAATCGGGTTATTGAGCAACGCTGACCTACTATGCTCGCAATAGCCCGAGAAAATCGGGCTATAGAGCAATGCAGACCTACTATGCGATGAAGTAAAATAGTTTGTGTACCAACATTTGGAGCCTTCACAGGCAACAAAAAAGTAGGGTATCCTCGGGATTGCTGAGATCACCAAGAAGGAGCCCTACTCGATGACTACTATACCCGAAAATGCGTTCAATGATCTACTTGAAAATGCTGTAACTAAACTTGTGCAGGAGAAATTGGAACTGCTCCTGCGTGAAGAAATTAAAAATTACATTAGTAACGAACACCAAGGACCGCGTACGACGTTAAATGGCAACTACAAGCG
>NZ_MXQD01000032.1:0-145316 GCF_002165585.1 Paenibacillus sp. MY03
AAGTGTAAGCTTTGATGCAACGCTAGTGGAAAAGCTCCCTTTAATCTGGATAAAACGGGCTATCCGCTCGATTTAGATGGAAAAACGCCATTTAATGGGGGGAATTCCGACCGAATCCAGCGATTCGACCTGGATTAGAGGTAGGATTTCCCACTAAAGGGCATGCAAGTGCGCAGACGGGGCCAATAGAGGGCGTTTTTCCTCTTATTCGAAAAGGGGATCGAACAGACAAGAGTAACGTTTTTAGCCTTTTTTGGCGCCAATCTAACGCACTCGCGCGATTCTGCAAGTCGTTCTGATCCTTAAAGGAGCGTCACCGCATGTTGCGTTGATGCTCCTTTTCGTCAAAGCTGGCTGCCGATAACGGATTCAACGGCCTTTTTCCAGCCGGCATAATGCCGCTGCCGATCGGCGGGATCCATGGCGGGAAGGAAGGACGTCCCTTGCTCGGCTATACGGCGCAAGTCATCCAGCGAGGACCAAATGCCCACCGCGAGCCCGCCCATATAGGCCGAGCCCAGAGCGGACAATTCGGCTGCGCCTGCTCGTTTGACTTCAATATGCAATAGATCCGACTGGAATTGCATGAGGATATCGTTGCTTGATGCGCCGCCATCCACCCGAAGCTCGCTTAGCTGGATAGCTGTTGCATGCTGCAACAAGTCAATGGCGTCTTTGACTTGATAAGCGATGCTTTCCAGAGCGGCTCTTGCGATATGGGCTTTGCCCGTTCCCCGGCTCATCCCTACAATCGCCGCGCGCGCATCCGGCTGCCAATAAGGAGCGCCAAGACCGACGAAGGCCGGAACGAGATAGACGCCTTCATTATCGGGAGCCTGCAGCAGCAGTGCATCAAGCTCAGAAATCGATTGAAACAAGCCGAGGTTATCCCGCAGCCAGTTCATGCTGTCCCCAGAGGTTCGGATAATCGCCTCCGCCGCATAAGTGACCGTACCGCCTTGCCCCCAGGCGATGGCTTGGACCAGACCCGGCTTCGAAGCCGACGGTGTGAAGCCGGTATTCATCAGGACGGACGTGCCCGTGCCGTAGGTTGCTTTGGCCGATCCTTCTTCGAGGCATAAATGCCCGAACAAAGCGGCCTGCGAGTCGCCGATGACGCCAGCGATCGGAATGCCGTCGACGAGCGGCGCAGCCCCGTACGTATACCCGTAGACTGCGTCGGAGGGCTTTGTCTCGGGAAGGAGCTCGCGAGGAATGCCGAATAAGCGGCAGAGCTCTTGATCCCATTGCAAGGTATGAATATTAAATAGGGAGGTTCGGCTGGCGTTGGTATAATCGGTCGCGTGAACCTTCCCGCCCGAGAGCTTCCAGAGCAGCCAGCTGTCCATCGTGCCGGCAAGCCAATCGCCTTTCGCCAGCTTCCCGTCCGCGCAGGGGGTATGATCCAATAGCCACCGCCATTTGACTGCCGAGAAATAAGGATCGAGCAACAAGCCGGATTTGGCTTGAACAGTTGGCTCGAGGCCAGAGTCTTTTAGCTTCTCGCACATCTCAAAGGTTCGCTGGCATTGCCATACGATTGCCGGTCCGACGGGTTCCCCCGTCGTTTTATCCCAGATAAGAGCGGTCTCCCGCTGATTCGTTATGGTTACTGCGGAGAGCTGCTCCGAGCCGATCCCCGCTTTGTCGATGGCAGCTCCGGCGCACAAGAGCACATTTCCGTAAATTTCGGCCGCATCATGCTCTACCCATCCAGGCGAGGGATAATACTGCTGATGCGGCATCGAACTGGAGGACAGAATTTGTCCGCTGCCCGATACGACGAGCGCTTTCGTTCCCGAAGTGCTCTGGTCGATTGTTAATAGATAAGCTTCGCTCATGACTCCTGCCGCCCCAGCAATTGTAAAGACGATCGTCGCAGCCCCTTGACGCTGATGCCGTAATGCGAGAATACTTCGGCCGTTTTGCCCGCGATCGCAGGTTCGTCGGGAATGCCGATAATTTTGATCGGAACCGGACAATGCTGCCCGACAAGCTCCGCGACCGCTGCTCCGAGACCTCCATGGACGCTATGCTCTTCGACGGTAATGATACGTCCGGTCTCGCGAGCGGCCCGCAGAACAGCCTCGTTGTCCAGCGGTTTGATCGTATGCATGTTGAGCACCCGGCAAGAGATTCCCTCCTCCCGCAAGGCGTTGGCGGAATCCAGTGCTATCCTTACCGTTTCGCCGGAGGCGATCATCGTCAAGTCGGAGCCCTCCAACAGAGTAACGGCTTTGCCGATTTCGAACTCGTAATCCCCGGATGCATAGACATCCTCGACGGGATTGCGTCCGATTCGGATATAAGCGCCGCCCTCATGGGCGACGAGCGCTTCCGTCATCCGTTTGGTCTCATGCCGATCCGCAGGCATAAGAACGGTTATGCCCGGAATGGCGCGCATGACGGCCAGATCCTGCACCGAATGATGCGACATGCCAAGCGCGCCGTAGCTAATGCCGCCGCTAATGCCGACAAGCTTGACGTTGGTGCCGGAATAGGCGACGTCGACTTTGATCTGCTCGATGCTTCTCATGCTGAGAAAACAGGCGGGCGAGGCGACAAAAGGTTTTTTGCCGCTATGGGCAAGTCCGGCGGCAATGCCGACTATGTTCTGCTCCGCGATGCCGACCTCGACGAATTGCTCCGGATAGGCATCCGCGAACGGCCCCATAGCCGCGGAGCCCCGGGAGTCGCTTGCGAGCACCATTACGGTTTTATCTTCTTGGGCGATGTCGAGCAAGGTGTCGCAGATGATCTGCCGATTGGCGATCGTGTTAGCCATGTTGCTCAGCTCCTCTCTTCGTCAACCTGGCCCGTTCGGCCGACAATTCGACCAGAGCCCGGTCCAGTTCTTCGGCACTCGGTACATGGTGATGCCAATGCGGGACGTTTTCGGCGAAGGAGATTCCTTTGCCTTTAACCGTATTGGCAAGTATGAGCGTCGGTTTGCCGGGAGCGGCAGGCGCGGCTTCCAACGCCTCTACGAGCGCGCCCATATCGTTGCCCTCCAAGGTAACGACGTTCCAGCCGAAGGCGGCCCACTTCTCGTCCAGCGGGTCAAGTCCCATGACGTTTTCCGTTGTGCCGCTTATTTGCAAGCGATTGCGATCGACGATGCCGATCAAATTGTCGAGCTTATAGTGCGCGCCGGCCATCGCTGCTTCCCATACGGAGCCCTCGGCTTGCTCTCCGTCGCCCATCAGGCAGTAGACGCGATAACGTTTGTTGTCCCTCTTGGCCGCAAGCGCCATGCCAACCGAGATCGCGAGACCATGCCCAAGAGCGCCCGTGTTCATCTCTATGCCGGGCACCTTATTGTTGGGGTGACCGATTAACCTTGTTCCGAATTGTCCGAACGTATCCAGTTCTTCTTTGGGGAAGAAGCCGAGGTCGGCGAGAATGCACCATAACGATTCGACGGCATGACCCTTGCTGGCGATAAAACGGTCGCGGTCGGGATCCTTCGGCCGCCTTGGTTCGATGTTCATGACGCGATAATAAAGCGCGGTAACAATATCGGTATTGCTGAGCGAGCCGCCCGTATGTCCGCTCTTTGCCTTATGGATCATGCGAAGCAGGTCCATTCGGATTTGAACGGCTTTTAATTGCAGGTGATGAATATCCATGCGTAATCCTCCTTCTACAGGCCCGATCCTCGGAGCCATGCCTTAATCTCCGCTTCCGTCGGATCGATGGGATCGGGCGCAAGTCCGGGAATGTACTGGCATGCTTCGTATAAAGCGGGAATCGCATTGGCATGAATGCCGACGGCATGATGGACGTAGGGGCCTTTCACGAGCTTCTCTTCCCATAAAGGCCAATCGTTGACTTCCACCCACACATAAGAACCGCGCGTGTAAGGCCCCTGTATCCCTTTGGCTTTGCCAAGGAACAGGCTGTATTCTCCATGATCGCCATCGAAGCGGGCAAGCGTCATGCCGCCGCCTTTAATTTCGCCTTCATGAGTGCCGGGGGAATGATCGTCGAACAGAAAATGTTTTCGCAGCTTGGGTTTGTCCTCGACTGACAGGGATACCGGGAAATTGCCGCAATGGAACAGCAGCTCGCCGTTCGGATTGTCCGGGTGTCGGACCGTAAGATCGGCGAAAAAGGTCGGATGCTGATTCAACGTGGCCGCTTGCGTCATGACCGAGGTGATGGCGCCATGAATGTCCGTCTCGCAGGTGACGGGGATTTGCTCATCGGTGAGAATCGCGTTGGCCAGACAAGGCATAATGCCCATGGCATCCTGCAGCGACGACCAGCATTGAATCGCGATCGCGGTGCTTCCCGTCTGAACGGCGTATTGTTTCATTGCAACTTTTAACGACGCAATCCGTTTGACATCCGTCTCCGTCACCTCCGACCAGTCCAGCTTGGCTTTGATATAATCCACGGCTTCGGCGAGCTCGGAGCTGCCGCCGCTTTCGATTCGTTTCGCCGCGCGCTGGATATCCACGATCGTAATAGGATGGAGCTCAATGCCGAAACGCTCCAGAAGCTCTCCTTCGTTGCACATCATCGTCCAGAAGGAGGAGGGACGCGGACCGATCTGCAGAATTCGCAGGCTGCGGAATTGCCTCACGACGTTGGCTGCCGCGATAAAATTCGTAAATCCGCGTTCGAATACCGGATCGTCCAGTCTGCTGTTAGTCACATAGGTAAACGGAACGTTGAACCGCCGCAATACTTTACCCGTTGCAAACAACCCGCATTGCGTATCCCGCAGCCTCGTCCCGTCCTCGAGCGGAGCTTCGTCGCGGGGACCCCACAACAGAACGGGCTTTCCGAGCGCTTTGCCCACCCGCGCGACCGTGTCTTCGGTGCCGAAATTGCAATGGGGAAAAAACACGGCATCCACTTTTTCCTGACGGAACCGATCGGCTATGAGATCCGCGCCAATGTGGTCGTCGTACAACAATCCCTCTTGGTTGATGCCCTCCAGATCCACGATGTCGATATCGAGTCCGAAGCTCTGCATCTTTTCCTTAATCATCACTTTGTACCGGAAAGCATCTTCCGCGCTGAACACGAATCGGCGTGTAGGGGCGTAGCCGAGCTTAAGCTTTTTCAAGTGAGAGTCCTCCTAAATTGACGATTTTGTTTAGCTAAACAAAACTTCACTTTTCTTCGCTTTTTTTCTGAAAAATTTATTTTGACAACAAGGTCACACCTAAATTAGCATGAAATATGATGAGGGTCAACTGAAATTTATATAAACAAAACTAAATAGTTTATTTAAATAAACGATTTGTTAAGTTGAGTTGTGCAGTTGATTGCATAATGTTTAGTTCGACTGTACACTAGAGTTTAGGATTTGAAAGAGTAGGAGGCATCTCGATGAAAATGGAAGACATCGCTCGAATGGCAGGCGTATCCAAAGCAGCGGTGTCGCTTGCGTTTAGCGGAAAGCCGGGCGTGGCGCCAGAGACGCGCGAACGCATTCTCCAAATCGCCCAAGAGCATAATTACGAGTTCAAACCCCGGAAATCGCTGGCCGATGCGGCCTCCAAAGCAATTACGTTCCTGGTGTTCGCCAATTCCGGACTCGTGGTCGACTCGTATTACCAGCAGCCTTTCTTTCGGGAATTGATCCACTTTACGGAGGAGCGCTGCAGGGCGCTTGGGTATTCGCTGATGTTCAGCACGATCTCGCTGGACAAGCTCGACGAAGGAATAACGTCGATTGCCGAAAGCGGGAATAGCCAAGGCGTTATTTTGCTCGGGACGAATTTGGACCGCAAGCAGATATCGGATATCTCGGGCAAATTAGCCTTGCCGATGGTCGTTGTCGATAACTGCTACGAGACGCTGCCCATTCACTTCGTCGAGATTAATAATATGATGGGGGCATACGAAGCCGCTTCGCATCTGATCGGACTGGGGCATCGCCATATCGGCTATATCTCGTCCAGCGACCGCATCCATAATTTCGAGGAGCGCAGGCGCGGTTTTGCGTATGCGATGCGGGAACGGGGAGTCGAGCTGGACCCGGATTGCCTGTTCACCGTGGAGCCGACCATTCTTGTTGCCCAGGAGACGCTTAAGAACAAGCTGGACGATTATCTGGGCGCGGGGAAGCCGATGCCCAGCGCATTTTTTTGCGAATGCGACTATATCGCCATCAGTACGGTCAAGACGCTTGCTGAAATGGGGTTGCGCGTTCCGGATGACGTGTCCGTCATCGGCTTCGACAACATCCAGGAAGCGCGGATCGTAACGCCGGAGCTGACGACGGTGCATGTCGAAAAGGAGAGCATGGCCAAATGGGCGGTCAACGCGCTCGTGCAGGAAATCGAGACCGGCAGCACCATTCGCAACAAAATATCGGTGGATACGCAGCTTGTCGTAAGGCAATCCACGCGGGCCGTATAAGGACGAGCTGTCTCAAAAGTATGACGCTCGCTTGATGAAATAGCTCACTTGTAGAATGAAACGTCAAAAACTGAAGAAATGGCGGTGCTAGGGCGTTACCCCTGCACCGCCATTTCTGGCTTTTGGTCTATTGCCGCCTTATTGGGCAAATTGTGGCGAGCGAAAGCCATCCGACCTCAAGGCTTACTTTCGGCAGGCCTCAAAGCAGGAGCGTCGTTAACAACGCCTATGGGATGTATGGGATGTACTTGTTGCTGTTACGAGCTCCGTAGTCGTTAAGAACGCCTATGGGATGTATTTGTTGCGGTTACGAGCCCCATAGTCGATAATAACGCCTATGGGATGTATTTGTTGAGGTTACGAGCTCCATAGTCGATAATAACGCCTATGGGATGTATTTGTTGAGGTTACGAGCTCCATAGTCGTTAATAACGCCTATGAGATGTATTTGTTGCGGTTACGAGCCCCATAGTCGTTAATAACGCCTATGGGATGTATTTGTTGCGGTTACGAGCTCCATAGTCGTAAATAACGCCTATGGGATGTATTTGTTGCGGTTACGAGCTCCATAGTCGTTAATAACGCCTATGGGATGTTGTTGTTGCAGTGGTCGGTCAAGGGTAGGTATCCTGACCGACCATTTTCGTGTCTAACTGTGTGCTTTAGCTGTCTCGCTATCATTTTTATATCTTTTAGGCCCGCCATTTTTTTATCTGTGCGTGCGCTTACATAGTTCTTAAAAATGTTCGCTCGTTTCTAAGTTTTCATCACTATTCATGCCAAGCGCTCGTCTATACAATGAAGTTAAGTCCCCCAAAGCAGCCGCTATCAGCTAAGGAGAAGGAGGATGGAGGCGGAATTGGAGCATGCGGCCGGAACCAAATGAACTCGCGCGCGGCGGGCGGGCTGCAAAAGGGAAGTTGTCTACCGCCAAAGTTCCTTCGTATAATAATTGCAACTAGAATGGAAGCGCTTCAAGCGAAGCCTCCGAATGCGAAAGAAGGCTGTTGCAGTGAAAAATATGAGGATCGTTCAGAAAATGGCGCTAGGTTACCTGCTTCTCGTGTTGTTGCCGATTATCGTTTTCGGCGGTTACTTGTACAATCAGTTCTACATGGACGTCATGTCCGAATATTCCGAAGGCAAGCAGAAGCTGGTGGTGCAAGCCGGCGACGGCTTCCGGTCCAGCCTGAAGCAGGTGGAATCCATTCATGCCTTGTTCATGAACAACCAGCAACTGATCGATTATTTAAATGGAAACTACAGTTCGGAGCTGCAGCATGTATACAACTATCTCAAAGACATACGTCCGCTATTTATATACGCGCAATCGCGCGATAACGGGATCTCTTCTCTTAAGTTGTACAAAACGCTGCCTAAGGTCCACTCCGTGGACGGAGAGCTCGAAGATCTGGAGCGGATAAATGAAGAGCCTCTGGCGTTGCTGGAAGGGGTCAAAGTGGACGAAGGCGTCTGGCTGCGGAGCGCAAGCTCCGATATTGCCGAGCTTCCGAGCTTGAGCTACTACCAGCGCATCTATAACAACAGCTATACGAAGCCGCTGGCCGTGCTGGAGATCAAAACGAATGAATCGTTGATTAGCAATTTCTTTAAGGCGGTAGATGTCAATCACAACATGCAAGTGCGGATCATGCAGGGCGGAGAAACGGCATACAGCAGCGAAGGTGCCGGACAGGACGACGAATTGACGGCAAGCTTGCTTGCCATGGCGGATGAAAGCGATCAAGGTTATGCTTACTCCAGCAAGCAGAGGGCGCTTGTGAATTCGCTGACGATTCCGGAGCTGTCCACGACGTTCTACTTCTTTAGCCAGATGGACGAGGTGTTCGTCGATATTCGGACCAAGACGCTTGTCCTTGCTCTGATCCTGTTAGTATCGCTTGCGGTGCTGACGGGCATCTATTACGCGACGGCCTCCTCGATCGTTCGCCGCATTCTCGGACTGGCCAAGCACATGAGACGGGGAGACGAGAGCAATCTGACCTTCTACAAAGTAGGCAAATCCAACGATGAAATCGATTTGTTGACCCGATCCTACAACTCGCTGGTCCAGCGAATTGACGAGTTGCTAAATACCGTGCACAAAGCCGAGCTGATGAAGAAGGAAGCGGATTATCTGGTGCTGCAAGCGCAGATTAAGCCCCATTTTCTGTACAATACGCTGGAATCCATAAGGATGCTCGCCGAAATCAACAACGATCAGGAAGTCGTGGACGCGACTTACACGTTCGGGCGGCTGCTTAGGTACACGCTGAACTCCGGCGACAACGAGACGAGGCTGCAGCATGAGATCGATAACGTGAAGCACTATTTGGACATGCATAAGCTGCGCATGCTGGATCGGTTAAGCTTCTCCATCCAGGTGCTGACGGAGATTGACGATATCCGCTGTCCCCGCTTTATTCTGCAGCCGCTCGTGGAGAACTGCATCCAGCATGGCATCGGACAGAGCCGCAAGCGCGGAGAGATCGATATCGTCGTCCGAAGAGAAGGCGCGGAGCTCCAGATCGTGATTGCCGATAACGGTCCCGGCATCCCCGCAGAAAGGCTGGAGCTGATCCGGGGCGTGCTGAGCAACGAACGGGATCGCGAGGAGCTGCAGAACGAGAATTCCGGTCACGGGCTGTACAATGTCAGCGAACGCATTCGCGCGTTCTACGGCGGACATACGCGGCTGCTGATCGAGAGCTGCGAAGGGGAGGGCACGAAGTATATTCTGAGGCTGACGGTTTCTCCCTTAGGCGGATCCGCCGCGCGCGAAGGATAACGATAAAAGGAGTGAAGATCGAATGGAGCAACAACGAATGAGCGAGATTCCGGATACGCTTATGCTGGAGGAAAGGGCGGCCCACGCCATCAACGCGATGATCGGGCTGGCCGACCGCGATCATGGCTACATCCCGTTCTTTAGCGCGGACTTGATGCACAAGCCCGCCTATATGCAGCATGGCGATTGGGATTACGGGTCCTCACACGGCAGGATGATCGACGGCCTGATTCTGGCCAGGCATATGTCCGGCGAGACGTTCGGCAAGGAAGTCGAGGAGCGGTATCGCGAGAATCTGCTGTCGTTCTTCAAGGAGGACGGGATGAGCTATCGCCAAATCAACCCGACCCGCGACTGGGAGCCGAACGCCAACCTGATCGACCAGCGCGCCGTCATCCTGTCCTTGACGACCTGGTACATGGAATCTGGAGATCCCAAGGTGAAGGAAGCGGCGGATCGCCATGTGGCGGCCTTGAAGAGAATCGCCGTCAAGGAACGGGACGTCTGGTATTATCCGGCTTCCGAATACAAGGAGACGGGATGGCCCTCGGCGAACGGCGTGCAGCTGAGACTGGCGCCGGACCCCGCGGCATTTTGCGGCAGGCTGGTCATGCCGCTGCTGAAGTACCACGAGCTGACCGGCAATGAAGACGCTTACGAGCTCTGCCAGTTTTTTACCGCGCTAATCATGGAGCGGAGCGGCGTCTTCAACAAAGACGGCAGCTTCAACGATTCGCTGGCTTACCGCAGCGGCCACTTCCATACCCGTTTGGGGACGCTCGACGCCATCGCCCGCTTCGGCATGCACTCCGGCAACGCGGCGATGATCGCCTGGGTCAAGAAAAGCTACGATTGGGCGCTGACCAAATGCACGGCGTTCGGCTGGACGCCGGGCGATCTGCACGAGCAGGCCTACGAGCACGAGACGTGCTCGCTCGTGGACCTGATCGCCTGCGGCATTACGCTGGCCAAGAGCGGTTACGTGGAATATTGGGGCGTCGTCGAGCGGTTTCTGCGCAACCATCTGGCGGAATCGCAGTTGCTGGATCTTGACTGGGTGGAGCAGACGGACGACAAGTCGAACGATATACAGGCCCACACAACCTTCTACAAGGTGGCGGAGCGCACCCGGGGTTCCTTCGCGGGTTATTCGGCGCCGAACGATTTTGTATGCGACGTCAACGAAGGGCGCGGCCACACGAGCGATTTGCAAATTTGCTGCCTGGGATCGGGCACGCGCGGCTTATTCATGGGCTGGAGCAACACGATTACGGAGAAAAACGGGACCGTCAGCGTCAATTTTTTGCTGAACCGGGGTTCGAAGTGGCTTGACGTCAGCAGCCATCTGCCTCACGAAGGCAAGATCGTGCTGGACGTGCGCTCGGACATCGCAAGGCTTCTGATCCGCATACCGGAGTGGGCCGGTTTTACAAAGATCAAGTACACCCGCGAGCGGGAGGGGATCTTGGCCGAAGGCAAAGGCAGCGAGGAGAGCAGCTGGGTTAACCGCCACTTCCTCTCGCTCGGCAAGGCGACCACCGGGGAACGAATTACGGTGACCTTCCCGTTAAGCTTCCGCAAGACGCTGGAGAACGCCGTCGGCCAAACGTTCGAGGCGGAATGGCGCGGCGACGACGTGGTGGGGATTACCCCGAAGGGCACGAAAAAGCCGCTGTACAGCGGGCGGCAAGTTTTCGATCGGGCCCCGATGCGCGGAGGCGATTATCGCCGACTGGATCGCGAATTCGTATGGTAAAACGGCTGCTTTGTTATTACGGCGACGACTTTACGGGGTCGACGGACGTGTTGGAGGCGCTGTACCGTACGGGCCTGCGCACGATTTTGTTCCTGGAACCGCCGGAACCGGAGCTGCTCCAGGGGAAATTCCGGGACGCGGATTGCTTCGGCGTGGCCGGAGTAAGCCGTTCCTTGCCGCCGGAAGAGATGGAGCGCGAGCTTCGTCCCGTCTTGGCTACGCTGAGGTCGGCGAACGCGGCGATCGTCCATTACAAGATTTGCTCCACGTTCGATTCATCCCCGGACACGGGCAGCATAGGCCGGGCGATCGAGATCGGCAGCGATGTGTTCGATAGCCGCAAGCGAGGCAAGTTCGTGCCGCTGCTGGTCGGCGTCCCCTATTTGCGCCGGTATACGGTGTTCGGGCATCACTTCGCGGGAGCGGGGGGCGAGGTGCATCGGCTGGACCGCCACCCGACGATGAAGAGGCATCCCGTTACTCCCATGGCGGAATCGGATCTGCGTCTGCACTTGGGAAAGCAGACCGACTTGTCCATCTCCCTGCTGGACATCGCGGCGCAAGACGGCGAGCATGAGGCCGTGCGCATGCGTCTCAATGGTCTTGTGTCGGAGGAGGAGCCGGATATCGTGCTCTTCGACGTGATCGACGAGAAGCGGTTGGCCGCGGCGGGCAGGCTCATCTGGGAGGAGGCGGCGGAGGGCGAAGGCCTCTTCGTGGCGGGTTCCTCCGGCGTGGAATACGCGCTGGGATCCGCTTGGCGCGCGGAAGGGCTGGCGCCCGTGGAGGGCCCGGCGGTAGAGCCGGTGAGCGCGGTCGACAGGCTGTTAGTCGTGTCTGGTAGCTGCTCGCCGGTTACCGAGCGGCAGATTCGTTATGCGCTCGATGCCGGTTATGCCGGCATCCGCGTCGCCGGAGAAGAGCTGCTGAGTCCCGAACGCCGGGAGGACGCGATCGCGAACCTGAAAAAGCAGACGCTGGAGCAGCTTGCCGAGGGGCGCAGCGTCATTCTGTATTCGGCGCTGGGTCCCCATGACGAGGGCATCGGCCCGCTGCGGGACGCGCTGGCGGCGCTAGGGCAACGCGCGGAGGCAAGCAGCCGCCTGCTCGGCGAGGCGCTTGGCGCTATTTGCCGGCAGGTCGTTGCAGAAGCCGGTATTTCCCGCATCGTCATCGCCGGCGGGGATACGTCGGGGTACGTCTCGCGGACGATCGGCATTTACGCTCTGGAATGCAAAGCTGCGATCGAGCCGGGAGGACCGTTATGCCGAGCCCATTGTCATGATCCGTCCATCGACGGGCTGGAGCTGGTGCTCAAAGGGGGACAGGTGGGAAGCGACGACTTCCTGGAGCGAGTGCGACTGGGAACGGCATCGGGGGCGAGAGGTTTATGGTCAGGAGGCGGGAGACGATGAAACGGACAAGACGGGAGGCCGCAAGCTTGCCCGACTATGAGAATTTAAACGTGCTTCAGCGGGGGACCGAACGTCCCAGAGCCGCAGCCGTTCCGTTCGCGGATGAACGGTCTGCGCTCGAAAACGATGGTTTGGCTTCCCCTTATTATCGCTGCCTGAGCGGCGATTGGAAATTTCATTACGCGGAAAGTCCCGTTGAAGCTCCGGCTGGATTTCACGAGCCTTCGTATAGCTGCGAAGACTGGGCGACGCTGCCGGTTCCAAGCAATTGGCAGCTGCACGGCTACGGCGTGCCCCTGTACAGCAGCAGCAAATATCCGTTCCCGGTGGATCCTCCGCATATTCCGAAGCGGAATCCCACTGGCTGCTATGTCACGACGTTCTCTTTGGGAGACGAATGGCTGGAGCGATGTCTCGTTCTGGCTTTCGATGGCGTCGACGCGGCGTTCCATCTGTGGGTGAACGGAGAGGAGGCCGGCTTCGGCCAAGGCAGCCACAATCGCATGGAATTCGATATTACGTCGCTTGTCCGCAAGGGCGAGAACAAGCTGGCGGTCCGCGTCTATCAATGGTCGACGGGCAGTTATCTCGAGGATCAGGACAAGTGGCGCCTCAGCGGCATATTCAGGGATGTGCATCTATTGTCCGTGTCGGGTACTCATCTATTCGACGCCAAGTTGGTCACCAGGCTCCGCGACTCGTACCGAGAAGGCGCCTTGGAGGTTGCCGTCACGATACGCAACCGGTCGCAAGGCCGCGCAGCAAGAAGCGAGGAGACCTGCTCTATTGAGGCGAAGCTCCTGAGTCCGGCTATGGCTGCCATTGCAAGCGCGGCGATTGCCGCGGCCGGTCCGGACCCAGGCGAAGAAACCGTCATCTGCGCCGAGCTACCCGTTGCCGCTCCCGAGCTTTGGTCGGCGGAGTGGCCGGCTCTCTATACGCTTCTGCTGACTTTGAAGAATGGACAGGGCGAAGCAACCGAGGTACAGCGCTTCTCCGTCGGCTTCCGCGACGTTCAGGTGAAGGACGGAAAGGTGCTCGTCAACGGAAACCCCATCATTATTCGCGGGGTGAACCGCAATGAATTCCATCCCGATCTCGGCCACGTGACGACGATGGAGGACATGATCCGGGACATTGCGTTAATGAAGCAGCATAATATCAATACCGTGCGCTGCTCGCATTATCCCAACGACGAACGTTGGCTCGACTTATGCGATCGTTATGGGCTGTACGTCATCGACGAAGCGGATCTGGAGACGCACGGCTGCGTGTTTCTGGGAGAGATCAGCCGCTGGATAAACAATCCCGACGAGAAAACCGCGTTCGAAAGCACGCTGGCCGAGGATCCCGCTTGGAGGGAAGCGTTCCTGGACCGGATGGCGCGATTGGTGGAAAGAGACAAAAACCATCCTTCCGTCATCGTCTGGTCGATTGGCAACGAATCGGGTTACGGCGTCAATCACGATGCCATGGCTGCTTGGACCAGGGCGGCAGATCCCACGCGCCCAATTCATTACGAGCGGGCGGGAGAGTCTCCCGTCGTCGATATCGTCAGCTCCATGTATCCTTCCGTGGACATGTTGATCGCCGAAGGGGAAAAGGAGGATACGCGCCCGTATCTGATGGTGGAATTCGGTCATGCGATGGGCAACGCGCTGGGCAATCAGCAGGAGTATTGGGACGCGGTCTACCGGTATCCCCGGCTCTGCGGCGGACTGATCTGGGAATGGTCCGATCTTGCGATTCGCCGCAAGATGGACGACGGCAGTCTCAGGTACGCGTACGGAGGCGACTTCGGCGACGAACCGCATAGCGGCCACTTCTGCATCGACGGGCTGTTGTTCCCCGATCGGTCATCCAAACCGGCTTTAGCGGAATTCAAAAAGGCGATCGAACCCGTCGTCGTGCGGCCGGTCGAACCGGAAACAGGGATATTACGGATAATCAATCGCTATGATTCGGTCACGTTGGAGCATCTCCTGCCTCGTTGGCGGGTTTATCGCAACGGCGACGTCATAGAGGAGGGCGAGCTTCCGCCTTTACCGATTTCACCGGGGGACGGGGAGCTCGTCGCGATTCCTTATCGCTCCGTGCCGTCAGGCCGGGGAGAATATTGGCTCCATGTCAGCTTCGTTCTTCGCGAGCACGCGGCATGGGCGGAAGCGGGACACGAGGTCGCATGGGCCGACGTGCCGCTGACCCGTTCCGGAAGTACGGAAGCTATGCATGTCCCGGAAGTCGCGGCAGCCATGGCAGCCGAGGCAGCCAGGGCAGCCAGGGAAGAGGCGGCGAATGCCGTTGTCGCGAAGCCGGAGAGTGAATTGTCGCGTACGGAGACCGGATTGTCGAGTACGGAGACCGGATTGTCGCGTACAGAGAACGAATTGTCGCTGACGGAGAACGATGCCGCTCTATCGGTTGCCGGAGACGGCTTCGCCTTGGTCTTCGACAAGCTGGCCGGGGAGATCGTCGCCTGGGAATGCAGGGGCGCATCCTTGCTGGCGAAGGGGCCCGCCATCCATCTATGGCGCGCGCCGGTGGACAACGACGTCCATCTGGCGAAGCGGTGGCGAGAGGCGGGGTATCACGAGTTAACCGCCTATGTTCGCCGCGTCGATTCGGAGATCGCCGAAGGCGGTTCGGCCGTTCGGATCGAAGTGGAATCCATGCTGGGCGTCAAAGGGGCCCGCATGTTGTTCCGGACGGAGCAGCTGTACACGATTGGCGGCAATGGCGACGTAAGACTGGAGAACCGGATCATCCCCCTGAAGGAGGATCTGCCGCCGCTGCCCAGAGCGGGCATGCGGTTCGCGATGGCGAAGTCGTTCGACCGTTTCGCCTGGTTCGGCAGAGGCCCGCACGAATGTTACCCCGACCGCAAGGCGAGCGGCAAGCTCGGCGTCTACGAAGGCAAGGTTTCGGAACAATTCGTACCGTATATCAAGCCTCAAGAGAGCGGAAGCAAGGCGGACGTGCGCTGGGCGACGATCGCCGAAGCCGGGGGCGCCGGTTTGCTCGTGGCGGGAGCCGCGGAGGGAATGCTGGGACAATTGGGCGTCAACCGATACGGGACGAAGGCGCTCGGCGAAACAAACCATCATGCCGACCTTGTCCCGTCGGACGAAATCGAAGTTCTGGCGGATTGGAGACAATCGGGACTCGGCAACCATAGCTGCGGCTACGCGCCGACCCTGCCGTCCTATTTGATATCCGCCGAAAGCATGACATATACCGTACGGCTCAAGCCGTTCTGGAACGACGAATCGCGGGCGGCCGCGATCCGGCGCGCCCATTCATCACACAAGGAGGGCTAACAGGCCTATGCGAATCTCAACTTGCAAGACGGAATACGAAGTCAATCCCGTCGGAATCGACGTTCGGGCTCCCCGCCTTTTTTGGAAGCTGGAGTCCCATGAACGAGGCGCGAGGCAGGCAGCCTATCAAGTGCTGGTGTCTTCTTCGCGCGACAAGCTCGCCGGCGGCGAAGGTGATTGCTGGGACAGCGGCAAGGTAGAATCCCGCAGCTCCGTTCATGTCGTCTACGCGGGACAGGAGCTTCAATCCGAGCGGCAATATTGGTGGAAGGTCCGGGTCTGGGATGAACGGGGCCAAGTTTCCGATTGGAGCGAGCCATCCAACTGGTCGATGGGGCTGCTGTCCCGCGGGGAGTGGAAGGCGAAGTGGATCGGGCGCAAGCCGCGGCTTGGCCCGGGAACGTCTCCCGATCTGCAGCCTGCTCCGTATCTTCGCCATGCCTTCGACGCGCCGTCCGCCGTCCGGCGCGCCGTCGTGTACGTCACGGCGCTGGGGCTGTTCCGGCTAAAGGTTAACGGCAAAGAGGCGGGACATCTCTTCGCGCCGGGATGGACGGATTACGACAAGCGCGTGCAGGTGCACGCCTACGAGATTACGGAGCTCCTGAAGCAGGGGGAGAACGTGTTCGGCGTTATGCTAGGCGACGGCTGGTATGCCGGAACCGTCGGCTTCCTGGGCAGCCGGGTGTACGGCGAGCGTCCATTCCTGCTGCTGCAAGCGGCGATCGAATACGAGGACGGCAGCAGGCAGCTTGTCGTATCGGACGGCTCCTGGCGGGTCGCGGAGGGACCGATCCGCTACTCCGACATGATCATGGGCGAAAGCTACGATGCCCGACTGGAGCTGGAAGGATGGGATCTGCCCGGCTTCGATTCGTCCTCTTGGGAGGCGCCCGATATCCGTTCGGGCTATAACGGGGATCTGACGGCGACGATGGAGCCGCCCATCCGGATAACGGAAAGCATCACGCCGGTTGCGGTGACCCGCACGGCGTCGGGCTCCTTTATTTACGATATGGGCCAGAACATGGTCGGTTGGACGGAGCTGCGGGCGACCGGGGCGAGAGGCGCGAGAATTACGCTGAGCCACGCGGAGATGCTTAATCCGGACGGCACCTTGTACCTGGATAATCTCAGGGTGGCCGTGCAACAGGATCATTACGTGTTGAAAGGCGACGGGGAGGAGCGGTACGAGCCGCACTTTACGTTCCACGGCTTCCGGTACGTGGAGCTGATCGGCTACCCCGGCGAACCGGATCTGACGACCCTAACGGGGAAGGTCATTCATTCCGACACGCCGGCGACAGGAAGTCTGGAGACCTCGGACGACATGGTCAACCGGCTGTACGCCAATATTACCTGGGGACAGCGAGGCAACTTCCTGTCCGTGCCGACGGATTGCCCGCAGCGCGACGAGCGGCTCGGCTGGACGGGGGACGCCCAGATCTTTGCGCGGACGGCTTCCTACAACATGGACGTGTCGCGTTTCTTCGCGAAATATATGGGAGACATGATCGACTGCCAGCAGCCGTCGGGCGCATTCACGGACGTGGCTCCCGATGCCGGCTGGATGCGCTACAAAATGTGGAGCACCAGGCTGAACTGGTTCGCGCCGGACAACGCGGGCTGGGGCGACGCCGGGGTCGTCATCCCCTGGACGCTGTACCTGATGTACGGGGATACGCACATTCTGGAGACGCATTACGGCGCGATGGCGCGCTGGGTGGATTACTTAAAGGATAATAGCGTGGAGCTGATCCGGCCGAATTACGCCAACTACGGAGATTGGTTGTCGATCGAGGCCGACACGCCGAACGAAGTGCTGGCGACCGCTTATTTCGCGTACAGTACGAAGCTGATGGGATACATTGCCGGTGCGCTTGGCAAGACGGAGGATAGGCGCCGATACGAAACGTTGTTCCGCGATATCTCGGAGGCGTTCTGCCGGGCCTTTGTGTTGCAGGACGGCTCCATCCATGGCGAGACGCAGACGGTATACGTGCTCGCGCTTCAATTCGGATTATTGCCGAAAGAGCTGAAGGATAAAGCGCTCCGCCGCCTGACCGACAATATCCGGGAGCGGGGCGACCGCTTGTCCACGGGTTTCCTCGGCGTAGGTTACCTGTTGCCGGCGCTAAGCGACTCCGGGGAGCTCGACGTTGCCTACAAGCTGCTGACCCAGGAGGCGTTCCCGTCCTGGATGTACTCCATCAAACACGGCGCGACGACGATCTGGGAACGCTGGGACGGCTGGACGGAGGAAAACGGGTTCCAGACGCCTTCCATGAATTCGTTCAACCACTATTCGCTCGGCTCAGTAGGCGAGTGGATGTTCCGTTACATGGCGGGCATCGAGGCCGATCCGGCCGAACCGGGGTTCAGCCATGTCGTGATTCGGCCAAGGCCGGGCGGCAGGCTGACGCGCGTCAAGGCTTCGTACGAGTCGTTATACGGCGCCATCTCCGTCGAATGGGAACTGGCGGCAAGCGGAGAACTTCGGCTTGACGTACAAGTGCCGCCAAATACGAGGGCGACCGTTCATGTTCCGGGCAGCGGAGTACGGTTGGACGGCAAGGAAATTACCGAATCGCCGGAAGTTATTGCCAGGCTGGAAGTACAGGAGGGAGGCTCGGCGTTCCGCGTCGAATCCGGCCGCTACGCGTTCACGAGCGAGCATGTTCCCGTTACAGCAAGCGTATAGCAAGCCGCTTATCGATTGACCATAACTGCCGATCGCGGAAACAGCAGCGCATCGGCATTGAGCACGAAGGGAGTGTAGCCGTATGGATTCACAACGCGTTGCCGCTACTTATTGGGTTGAAACGCCGTACCCGCTGGAGCAGGCCGCAGAGATCATTGCGGGCGAACAGTCGACGGGCACCTTCACCAAGGTGCCGGGAGAGAGCGATGCTTTGAAGAGGGAGCACGGGGCCGTCGTCGAGGGGATCGAACGGCTGGAGGACCATGACGCTCCCAGCTTGCCGGGGACGGTTGCGCCCGCTGGTCACGACGGTCGTTATCATCGCGGCCGCGTCGTCATCTCCTTCCCGCTTCATAATTTCGGCCCGTCGATCCCGAACCTCATGTCGGCGATCGCCGGCAACTTATACGAACTGCAGCAAATATCGGGATTGCGGCTGCTCGATCTTCAATTGCCGGAGGCGTTCGCCCAGCGTTACGCAGGGCCTAAATTCGGCATTGAAGGGACGCGCCGGCTGCTTCAAGTGTACGATCGTCCCCTTCTCGGCACCATCGTAAAGCCCAGCATCGGTTTATCTACCGAGGAACTGGCGGTCATGGTCGAGAAGCTTGCCAGGGCGGGGCTGGACTTCATTAAGGACGACGAACTGAACGCCAATCCGCCTTATGCTCCGCTGGATCAGAAGGTTGCGGCCGTGACCGCCGCGATCGAACGCGCGGCGGACGCGACGGGCAAAAAGCTGATGTATGCCTTCAATATTACAGGCGATTGGGATGAGCTTCGCCGCAATCACGACCTTGTCGTCGGCGCGGGGGGCAATTGCGTGATGGTCAGCATATTGAGCGTGGGGCTCCCCGGGCTTGCGCATCTAAACGGCTACAGCGAGGTGCCCATCCATGGTCATCGCAACCAGTGGGGAATGATGACTCGCTCGCCCCATCTTGGCCTGTCATTTACGGCTTACCAAAAGCTTTGCCGTCTCGCGGGCGCGGATCATCTGCACGTCAACGGTCTTGACGGGAAGTTCTACGAAAGCAACGAATCCGTCACGGCGTCCGTCAAGGCTTGCACGGAGCCGCTGTTTGGCGGCTATAAGGCGATGCCGGTCGTTTCCTCGGGCCAATGGGCAGGTACGGCGCACGCAACCTATAACGCCGCAAAAACGGCAGACGTCATGCATTTGGCCGGAGGCGGCATGCTGGCTCATCCGGACGGCGCGGCCGCCGGCTTCGAGAGCATGAAGCTGGCATGGGAAGCGGCCGTGGACGGCGTTACGCTGGAGCAATGCGCGAATCGGCATCCCGTCGTGCGGAGGGCTATGGACAAATTCGGAAAGGCAGGTCGTTGATGATGAACATAGCAGCTTGTTTGACCCCGCACAAATGGAAGAAGCCCGTGCTCGTCGGCTCCGGAACGGACGGAGCCTTCGACAGCCGGGCGGTAGACTGCCCTTTCGTATTCAGGCATCTTGACCGTTTCTACATGATGTACGTCGGTTTCGACGGAACGGGCTATCAGACGGCGCTGGCCGCAAGCGACGATCTGCTTCATTGGGAGCATCTGTCGACCATTTTGACCCGGGAGGAGGAAGGGGATGCCTGGGATTCGCGCAATATCGCGGGCACCTGGATTCTTAGGGACAACGATATGCATGGTCCTGGCCATCTGAAAAAGTGGGACGGAAAGTATTGGCTGGCCTATCACTCCTATCCCGGCGACGGCTACGAGGCGGGTTCGGCCAAGATCGGGCTTGCCTGGACCGAAGACGAAAGCCTGATGAACTGGCACCGTCTGAAGGAGCCCATTCTTGTGCCGGAGGACGGAGGAGAATGGGAGAGAGGCGGATTATACAAGGAATGTCTGGTGGAGCACGAAGGCATGTTTTATTTGTTCTACAACGCCAAGGACAAAGATGAGGGCCGCTGGACCGAGCAGATCGGCCTCGCGACCTCCAAAGATCTCGTGCATTGGACGCGCCATGACGGCAATCCCGTCGTCAAGGTCACGGCGGATGCCTGGGACAGCGGCTTCGCCAGCGATCCCTGCGTGCTGCGGGACGGATCGCGCTGGGCGATGTTTTATTTCGGCTTTGATTTTAAGGCCGCCCAGGAAGGGCTGGCATTGTCGGATAATCTGCTGGACTGGCGCAAGCACGCAGAACCCATAATCACGGTCGGAGAAGGGAACGAGATCGATTCCGTATTCGCCCATAAACCGTCGATTATTACGCATAACGGGGTATTGTACCATTTTTACACCGCTAGCAGGCGGCCTATGGACGGCGATGCGACATGCAACGTTTTCCCTGAATTCCGAACGATCGCGGTGGCGACATCCGCGCCAATCGCGGTCGGCGCTTTGCGTACGGAGGGGATGCCCAATCCGTTAGGCCTGGACGAGCGGCATCCCCGGCTGGGCTGGTCCTTTCTGGAGCAATTGCCGCCGAGCTTCCGGCAGAGGGCTTACCGAATCGAGGTGGCTTCAAGCTTCGATAGACTGCAGAGCGGAGCTGCCGATGTCTGGGACAGCGGCTTCGTCAGCGGAGGCGCTCATACGGCGATTAGCTTTGACGGCAGTCCTCTGCAGCCCAGGCAGCGTTATTACTGGAGAGTGACGATAGAAGACGAGCAAGGGACGCGTTATACAAGCCCGACAGCCTGGTGGGAGACGGGACAGCTGGGCAGCTGGCAGGGCAGGTGGATTACGCATCCGGATGCGACAGCCGAATCGAAGGGAGCGTTCCGCTTTCGTCGTGACTTCGATGTCGCCCGGAAGGTTGCGCGCGCGAGGATATACATTATCGGGCTCGGCCACTACGAGCTTCGGTTAAACGGCCGCAAGGCAGGAGATCGAGAGCTGGATCCCGGTTGGACGGACTACGACCAAACCGTTCTGTATGCGACTTATGACATCACGTCCATGCTGGAAACGGGAGGAAATACGATAACCATCGAGCTGGGGAACGGCTTCTACCATGTGCCTGGCGGCAAGTATACGAAGTTTAAGGACTCTTATGGCACTCCCACTTGTCTGGCGGATATCGTCATCGAGTATGACGACGGTACAAGCGAGACGATTCGGACGGACGGCGGCTGGCAAGCCGGGGAAAGTCCGCTAATCTTTACATGTATATATGGCGGCGAGGAGTACGATGCGAGCAGAGAAGACGAGAGTGCCGCTTCGTTGAGCCCGGCCCTGGAGATTACGGGGCCTGCCGGCAAGCTTGCGGCGGGAGCGGCTCCGCCTGTTAAAGTGATGCGCATCCTCGAGCCCAAGCGTATAAGCAATCCCAAGCCCGGCATTTACGTGGCGGATATGGGCCGGAATTTCTCGGGTTGGCCGAAACTAAAGGTGAGCGGCGCAGCGGGATCGAAAGTCGTAATGACTTGCGCGGAGCTGCTGACGGAGGAGGGCTTGGTCAACCAGAAGTGGACGGGAGCCCCGAGCGAGTTTTGTTATACGTTAAGCGGCAATGGCGTGGAGGAATGGCGTCCCAGGTTTTCTTATACCGGCTTCCGTTACGTGATGATTGAAGGAGCGGTGCCTCAAGCTTTCGCCGATTCATCCCCATCATCCCTGCCGGTGCTGCATGCCATCACGGGAGAAATGCTGTATCCCGAGCTGGAATCCGCAGGAGGCTTTCAATGCTCCGATCCGTTGCTTAACGAGATTCATGACATCATCCAATGGGCAATTCTCAGCAACACCAAAAGCGTATTTACCGACTGCCCGCATCGGGAGAAGCTGGGATGGCTGGAGCAGGTTCATTTGATGGGGCCGTCGATTATGTACAACTACGACGTGGAAGCGATGCTGAAGAAGGTGCTGCAGGATATTGCCGATGCCCAATTGCCTAACGGCCTGGTGCCGACGACCGCTCCGGAGTATGTCGTGTTCGACGATTCGCTAAGCCTGTTCCGCGATGCGACCGCTTGGGGCGGAACTTATATTCTGACCGCCTGGGAAGTGCTGCAGCGGTATGGCAATATCGGTCTTATCGAGAAGCACTATGCCGGCATGAAACGTTATATCGCTTATCTGACCGGAAAGTCGGAAGGGTACATCCTAACCGGGGGACTTGGCGATTGGTATGACATCGGTCCGGCAGGGCCTGGATTTTCGCAAAATACGCCTGTTCCATTGGCGGAGACGGCGATCTACTACGGTCTGTCCGTCGTTATGCAGAAAATGGCCGCCATGCTGAATGAGCAGGGGGATGTTCAGGAGTATGGGCAATTGGCCGCGTCCATCCAATCTGCGTTTCAACGGGAATATTGGGACGAGGAGACGGCCAGCTACGCAACGGGCAGCGATACCGCGCTTGCCATGCCGATAGCGATCGGGATTGCCCCGGAGCGGCATCGCGTTTTGCTGACCGAGAAGCTCGCGCGGCAAATTGCCGAACGCGGCTACCAGACGACGGCCGGCGATGTGGGCTACCGTTATGTGCTGCTTGCGCTTGGCAGGGCCGGCAGATCGGATGTCATCTACCGGATGTCCCAAGTAACGGATAAGCCGGGTTACGGTTTTCAAATCAAACATGGCGCAACGACGCTTACCGAGGCATGGGACGGACCTGTGGTCGGCAAGTCGCAGAACCACTTTATGCTGGGACATCTGGAGGAGTGGCTGTATCAAGGTTTGGCCGGCATGGATTACCGTTATGATACGGCAACCGAACGTTACACCATCTGGATCAAACCTTATATGCCGGAGGATATGAAGTGGGCGGAAGCCTGGCAACGGCTGCGCCCGGGATATGCCAGCGTGCGCTGGGAGAAGGACGAGACCAATCAACCGTCTCTCCGCGTCACGATTCCGCCCAATTCGAAGGGAATCGTCTATGCCCCTTGGAACATCTGCGGTCATGGGGAAGAACCGGCATTGCCGGAAGGCGTCAAGAAGCTGAGGGATGAGGCGGGGCACGCGATATACGAGACGGGGTCCGGAAGCTATACGTTTTCCGCGCAAGAAGTAACGGCGGGCAATTAACGCTGTCAGGCTCATTAATGTTAAGATAAGGGGCTGTCCAATAAGTCTCAAAAATAAAAAGTTGGGCGGAAAATGTCTTCCGTCCAACTTTTTGTGTACCTGCTTTTTCGGGAAAGTGGCGAGGCGGATGCCTGCCACTTAACATTCAACCCAAACGGGGCGTCCAGCATTCCGTTTTCACTGATTTTTTGGATAGCCATTTGCCAGGTGTTGTCTTGTTTGGTGGATTGTGTATGAATTTTCATACACGTTAGGCCAGGAGCCGGCTTATCTGGTGAATTGTGTATGAATTCTCATACACGTTAGGCCAGGTGCCAGCCTGTTTGGTGAATTGTGTATGAATTCTCATACACGTTTGGGCAGGTGCCGGCCTGTTTGGTAGATTGTGTATGAATTTTCATACACGTTAGCCCAGAAGCCGGCCTTTCTGGTGGATTGTGTATGAATTATCATACACATAAGGCCAGGTGCCGGCGTGTTTGGTGGATTGTGTATGAAGCCGCTTTTGACGGGGCTACCTTGAAAGTTCACTTCTCGGACACCCCCTTCGGTTGTGGCCGTAATGGGGTTCCGCAATCTATGAAAACGTTTTAATCCTCATTATTAAGCATTCCTCTTAAAAATAATCACTTCTCAATTGCGAGAATGATTACGCTTACAAATATCTTAAAAATGATCGCTGTATTTTAAGTTTTGAACACTATTCATCGTAATCATTCGACTATACAATTTAGTCATATTCTCCAATCAGCAGCTTGAATCGGGGGAAAAGGGAGGAGTGAGGATAGGTTGGAGCAGCTAACGAAAATGGAGACAGCTCAGCGGACGCGGCAGCTCCCGGCAGTAAAACGAAACATCTGGCGTGAAATCGTGAAACAGAAATATGCTCATGTATTCGTGTTAACGGGGATGCTGATCGTCTTCGTCTTCAATTACTTGCCGATGTTCGGCGTATTGATGGCATTCAAGGACTATTCCATCTCAAGCGGCATTAAAGGGATTTTTACGAGCGATTGGGTAGGGCTCAAATATTTCAAAGAATTTGTCGGCGCTTACAATTTTAAGCTCATTGTAACCAATACGCTGGCAATCAGTCTTTTGAAATTGTTTTTTACCTTTCCGATGCCAATCTTGTTGGCCATCATGTTCAACGAAGTAAGGGTTCATTTTTTCAAACGGTTCGCACAGACAGTCAGCTACTTTCCGCACTTTATCTCATGGATTGTTGTTTCCGGGCTGCTCGTTATCTTCTTGTCGTCGAACTCCGGGATTGTCAACGATTTCTTGAAGGGATTAGGTTTGATCGACAAGCCGCTCCCGTTTCTGTCCAGTCCGAATTACTTCTGGGGACTGGCCGTCACGACGGCCATGTGGAAGGAAGCGGGCTGGTGGGCGATCATCTTCCTCGCGGCGATCAGCGGCCTCAATCCGTCGCTGTATGATGCGGCCGAGATGGATGGAGCAGGCAGGCTTCGCCGCATCTGGCATATCACGCTGCCGGGCATACGCGGGACGATCGTGGTCGTGCTTATACTGGCAGTCGGAAGCCTCCTCGGCGGCGGTCTTGTCGGCTCCAACTTCGAACAATCGTATTTGCTCGGCAATGCGATGAATAACGAACGCTCCGAGATTTTGCAGACGTACGCGTTTAAGATGGGCTTGGCTCAAGGACGATACGCTTACGCGACCGCAATAGATTTGATGCAGTCGATTATTGCAATCATTCTCGTATTCGGCAGCAACTTTTTGTCCAAAAAAATAACCAAAAACAGCTTGTTCTGAAGGCGGAGAGGAGTTTAATATGCATCGCAGAACCGTCGAAGACCGCGTCGTGGATACGGTGAATATCAGTTTGCTGGTTATCATCTCGCTGGTTACGATGTATCCCTTCTACTATTTGATCATTATTTCGTTTAATAACGGGCTCGACACTTCGCTGGGCGGCATTTATTTTTGGCCGAGGGACTTTACGTTTAACAATTACACGAAGTTTTTAAGCGACCCGAAGTGGATTATGTCCTTTGGCGTCTCGGCGCTTAGGACGGTTATCGGAGCGGCAGTCACGATATTGTTTACCTGTCTGACGGCATATGGTTTGGCGTATCGCAATCTGGTGTTTCAGAAATTTTATTTTTCGTTTTTTATCGTGGCCATGTACACGTCGGGCGGACTTATCCCCTATTACGTAGTGCTGCGCAGCCTGGGTTTGCTGAATACGTTCTGGGTCTACATCGTTCCAGGCGCCGTGACGATCTTTTTCCTCATTATCGCGGTTTCGTTTTTCCGGGAAATACCTGCGGAGATGGAGGAGTCGGCACGCATAGACGGAGCATCGGATCTGACCATCTTCTTTAGAATGATATTGCCGGTCTCCAAGCCGCTGATTGCGGCAATGGGCTTGTTTATAGGCGTAGGTCAGTGGAACTCCTGGATGGACTCGGCCTACTTCGTCAACAAGGATTCGTTAAGAACGTTAACTTATCGTATGATGGAAGTCATCAACCAAGGCATGATTCCGTCCGACCTGGCTTCCGCGGAGCGGGCTGCGGCGATAACCGGCGTGACGACCTTCTCGATCCAGGTAACGGCAATGGTTATCGCGGTTATACCGATTCTAATCGTCTATCCTTTCCTGCAAAAGTATTTCGTGCAAGGCATTATGATCGGTTCGGTTAAAGGGTAGGCAGGCAATTGGGCTGAGCTCGCATGACATGGGTTGAGAACGGAATCGACCGCTTACAAAAGGTTTATTCCGATTTCACATAAATTCGATGCAGAGATAAAAAAGGAGGCAATATCAATGAGCAAGTTTTTTAAATCGACGAGCTTGATAGCGCTTGCAATGACGTTGATGCTGACTGCCTGCTCCGGCGGCAATAGCGGCAGCAATGGAAACAAGCCGGTCAACACGGGTAACGAAAAGGTGGACAACGGAAGCGGCGGCGAAGGCGCTGAACAAGAAATCGTGGAGCTGGACCTGTTCGTCAATATGTCTTGGTGGCCGCTGAAGGATTGGAGCGGCAAGGTGCCGGAAGAGATTACAAAGAAAACCGGCGTCAAGCTCAACATCCAGGTTGCTGCCGACGATAAGCAGCTTCCGCTGTTGATCGCATCGGGAGATTTGCCCGATTTGGTTTATACGGCTACCGATCTGACGCGTATGGCGGACCCCGAAGTTTCTTATCCGTTCGGCGAGCTGATTAATAAATATGCGCCGGATTTCGAAATCAGTCAAGAACGTATCGGCGTTAATACGATGCCGGACGGCAATTTCTATACCGTTCGCAACGCATTCTCCACCGAGCAAGAATGGAAGGATAATCCGAAGGCTATACCAGGCGCAAACGGCATGACGCTGCGCGAAGATATTATGACCGAGCTGGGCAATCCGAAGCTGGACAACCTGGACGATCTCCTGGCCATTCTTGCTTCGGTCAAAGAAAAGTACCCGGATATGGTCCCGCTCGTATGGGATAAAGATCAAATCGGCCAGCATTTGCGCATCAACTTCGGTCTCAAGAAAAGCAAAGGGTTTGTCGACATCGACGGCGCAGCTCGTTACTACCTGAAAGACGAGAACTATCTGGACTACTACTTGTACATGAACCGTCTGTATCGCGAAGGCTACATGATCGCCGAGAACTTTACATTTAAGGATGCGCAGCAAGACGATCAATACGTATTAAACGGCCAAGCCTTCGCCCACGGCAGCGGCGTAGCCGAAACAAGCAACCCTCAATTAGAGGAGCTTGGAAAACCGTTTAAAATGAAGCAAGTAACGAAGCTGCTTAGCGACAAAGCGGGGATTCCGATGGGCGGATCCGGCTGGGCGGGCATGTACATTACGAAAAACAACAAAAATCCGGAAGCCGCAATTAAATTCCTGCAGTACATGTACAGCGAAGAAGGTCAAAAGCTCGGACTTTACGGTATTGAGGGCGAAGATTGGGAGTGGAACGAAGCCGAAAAATATCCCGTCATGAATTATGACTACAATAACACGGATATTCAAAAACAAAACGGCGTCGTTTGGTGGGGGCTGATCGGAAGCAGCGGCGTTAACGAAGCGCTGCAGCGCTACAGCCCGGATACTCAAGCGACGCAATGGGGTCTGGCCGCAAGGGAAGCGCTTGAGTTCAACCCGGCGCTGGGGCTGGTCTCTACGGAGCCGGATACGGAAGAGCAGACGATCGAAGCTCAAATCATGAACATGGTTACGACCGAAGAAGTGAAAATTTATATGGCCAATTCCGAGGAAGAGGCCAAAGCGGCATACGAAGCGTTGCTCGAGAAGGCCGAAAGCCTTGGATTGGCGAAGCTGGAAGAATGGGCTACTGCGAAGTATAAAGAATATCAGCAAAACTTCTAACCAAAGCGGATGAACGACATAGTGGCCGGAATGCTCCAGCATTTCGGCCACTTCAGTCATCATGCTGGAATTTCGGGAGGAACCTCACATGAATGTCAAAAAACTGCAAGAGGGTTTCGCTTCTCCGGATCCGGACTTCGGTCCCTTGCCGTTCTGGTGGTGGAGCGGGGAAGAGATAACGGCGGAACGCGTGCGCTGGCAACTGCAAAAATTTCGCGCCGGCGGCTTGCGCAATATCGGCATCCTCAATATTGCGCCGACGGGACCTCAATACGGTAGCGTAGCCGACGATCCGCCCTATTTCAGCGAACGCTGGTGGTCCATGTTCGAGGTGGCTTTGCGCGAAGCCGAGAAGCTGGGGATGCGCCTTTTTTTCTACGACCAGATCGGCTTCTCGGGAACAAACCTGCCGGCGCATTTTGTGGCGGAACAACCGGAATTGGCCGGTTACCAGCTTCGTAGAATAGCTTGCGGTGAGGGGCTGCCGGAGGGAGCCGAGCTTCTGACGGAAATCGGGGGTTACCGCTACTTAACGGTTCGCCAGGGATTTAACTGGCTTGACAAGCGAGCGACAGAGCAGTTGTATGACCGGATTTACGGCGAGTTCGAACGGCGTTTCCCTCATGATTTGGGCCGGACGATCGGCGGCAGCTTCCAGGATGAGCTGCCTTCGATGCCGCTATGGACGAAAGGGCTTCCCGAGCTGTATGCCGACCGTTATGACGAGGATCTAATTGCCGCTTTGCCTGCCTTGTTCGAGGATGTCGAAGGAGCGGAGCTTGTTCGCAGGCGCGTGTACGAGCTGGCTGCGGAACTGGCGGAGGAGTCGGTGTTCAAGCTGCAATACAAGTGGCATCAGCGCCATCATATGCTCCAATGCTGCGATCAGGCCGGGCCCGCGCGCCGAGTCGATTTGCATGGGGCGCAGCGGCTTTACCTGGACTATATGCGGACGCATCGCTGGTATAATGCAGCCGGCTGCGACATGGACGGAGAGATTAAGCCGCATGCTTCGATGGTTCATTTGCACGGGGGCAAACGCGTGTTTCTGGAGTCGTTCCATACGAGCGGCTGGGGCGGGACGCTGGAAGAGACGATGCACTGGCTGGTGCCTTGGCTGCAAGCCGGCGTAACGCTGTACAGTCCCCACTCCGTCTACTACAGTACGCGCGGGGGCTGGTGGGAGTGGGCGCCTCCCGACACGGGATGGCGGCAGCCGTATTATGAGCATTACGGCGTGTTTGCCGATACGGTGAGCCGCGCGTGCTGGCTGTTGACGCAAGGCACGCATATCGCAGACGTCGCTGTCCATTATCCTTCGCATGCGGCATGCGGCTGGATGTCGCTGTCCGACGGAGGCCCGCTTGAGCATCCCATGGTCGTTGCCAACAAAATGCCTAATGAGCGGCTCCGTCATATCGAAGACGTGTATCGGACGTTGACGGGGCGCTGGAATCGCAAGGAGCGCAACAAACCGGGCGCGCTTCGTACCGCATGCATCGACTTTGACGTGACGGACGATTCGGCGTTGGAGAGGGCGGAGTTGTCCGGCGGCAAGCTGCGAATCGGAGAAGAGACGTTTTCGGCGCTGCTCTTGTGCGGCACCGCCATTATGGATGATGCTGCCCGCGCCAAGGTAGAGAAATGGACGGCAGCCGGCGGTTTGGTGATTGCCGTGCAATGCGTGGATGACGATCCGGTATTGGAAGGCGCCGTATACGTCGACTCTGCCGGCGAAGCGATAGAGCTTCTGGAAGCCAGGTTGCCGGGGCGTGCCAAAGGACCGGATATGCCGTTGATGCGGAGGGTAGAGGACGCTGACCTGTTCTTGCTGCTGCCGGAAGCGGGAGAACTGCTGCCGATGCACGAGCCTTCGGGTGAACGTGCGACGCCTCCGAGGAGTGCCCGTTATCGCCTCCGTACGGCAGGATATCCGCAGCTATGGGATCCGGTGACCGGGCGAGTTTCCGAGCTTTTATACGACAGAGACGGCGATTGGATCGAGCTCGAAGTTTCGTTCGACAGTTGGCCGGCGGCATTTGTCGTATGCCGATGGGATCAAACGGAGGCGGGAGAAGTACCCGCCAATTCCTCGCGCGAGTTGGATAATCCGTCTCAGCCAGCCGAAGTTCCCGCGCTAGGCGCGAGTCAGAAGCCGGCGGCAGAGCTCGAAGACTGGCAGGTAGCGGTCGTGCCTACGCTGGATAACCGTTACGGCGATTTCGATTTGCATGGCGGCAGGTCGGCTTTGGCGCCGATCGAGCGACGCGAATTGCTCGTCGCGCGCGAAGAAAGCGACGCGGACGGCGAAGCCGCGGGCTGGCATAGGAGCGAACTGGATGATTCGGGTTGGATGAAACGTTTGTGGAGCGAGGCAGCTTATTGGGAAGCATCAAGCGACGAACGCTTTCGGGAAGGCGCCGTATGGCCGGTCGTCTATAGCAATACGACGGGAGACTTATCGTTCCGGACATGGGCGGGCAGAATGGGACGGATTCCGCGCAAATTTTTGAATTTGGGAATGGCGAAAGCCGGGGATAAGATATGGGCGCGAACCCATGTGGTTGCTCCGGAGGACGGTACGTATTGGGTCCGTACGGAGAGCAACGCGGCAATCGCACTTTGGGCGAACGGCGAAGAAATTAAATGGGAAGGCGGGCCTGAAGAGCAAACGTCGACCGTGAAGCTGAAAGCCGGAGCCAATTCGCTGTCGCTGTGCGCGGAGGCGTTGGCCGAAGGATACGTCAGGGCAGGAGTTACCCTATGCTTGGAAGAGCAAGAGCCGCTGCCCAAATGGATTTATTCGCCCAGTCCGCATTCGAAAACCCGGTTATCGTATACGATAACCGAGTCGGATAACGCTGGCATCAGCCGGGTGCGCGTCATCTTTTGCGCCAAGGAACGAGTGGCGCTTTATGTCAACGGCCAACCAGTAAGCGAGCACGGCGATTTTAATCCGTATATCCGGCAAGGGCAAGAAGAGCTCGATCTAACGCCCTATTGGCGTGACGGCGACAATGTGATTGAGCTTGTCATGCCGGAGGGCGAAGGCGTGGCCATGGTGGACGGCGTCATCGAGCGGGCGGACGGAACCCGGCATATGTTCTGCACAGGCCCTTCGTGGTTAAATGAACAAGGTCAGCACTCCGAAATTCTCCATGAAGCGGTTCTGCAGTTTGCCGAGACGGAGACGATGTGGCTTCCCGGCCGCGCGCATCCGCTGCCGAATGTCGGCTGGCTGATGCCGGATGCGGAGCCGGCGTCCCGTCCGCTGCCTTTTGTCCGCGACGCGGCTCAGCCCGGGAGGCCGATCTGGTTTCGTTTTCCGCTCCCGGCCGGAGCCAGGGAGCTCCGCATTGCTTGCGCGGGCGAATGCCAATGCTGGATAGCGGGAAGGCGGGTGCCGCTGCAAGGCGACATCGCCCTGTTCGAGCCGCAGCTTGCCGGAACGATGGCCGCGCTTCGCATTGTTCCTACCGATACAAGCACGGAAGCCGATGTGCTGCTTGCTCCGATCAGATTCGATGTGGCGCCGATTCGGGGAGAGCTCGGCGATTGGCGGACGGCGCTGGGCTTGCCCCATCACAGCGGCGTCGTCGAATACGAGACTACGGTTGATTGGCAGCAAGAGAATGGCGCGATCCTTGAGCTGGGGCATGTCCGGGGCACGGCCGAAGTATGGCTTAACGGCAACCCGCTTGGCGTGCGCGCATGGGGACCTTACCGATTCAAGCTGGATGCCGGACGCGGAGAATACCATATACGTATTCGGGTAACGAACACGTTGGGCACCCATTACGAAATCGGCCGTCCTTCTAGCAACGTTGGAGGCTCCGTTAATCCGAAGGTTTCCTACTGGCAGCCTGATTCCATGCCGGAGCATTGGGAGAAGGCGTTTGCGGCTGGCGGCCTCTACGGTCCCGTCCGCTTATATGCCGTCACTTAATAGAAGCGATTGATAGAATTTTCAGTGAAATGATATGATTGGATGGATAGGAGATCCGGGAGGGATAGAACATGCTTAATCTGATGATCGTAGATGACGAGCCCTTTATGCTGAAGGGGCTGATTAATATCATTGAGAAAGGGCAAACGCCATGCTCCGAGATCGTTAGCGCGAATGATGGGTTCGATGCCCTTGAGAAGCTGGAGAACTACCGTCCTGATTTGCTGATTACGGATATTCAGATGCCGGAAATGAATGGTCTGGAGCTGATTCGAAAAGCTCGCGAGCGAGGGTTATGCAACCGCTTCATCATTCTGACGGGATACGATGACCCAGCCTATCTGCACCAGGCGATACGCTGCAAGGTGATCGATTATTTGCTGAAGCCCATTAACAAAGCGGAGCTTTATGACGTCATGAGCAATTTATCGCTTGAACTGCTGGCTGCCGAAGACGAGGCCGGTTCGCCAAGCCAAGCCGATCAGGATCACAACGTTCCCGGCGTCGATTACGATCAGATGTCCAGAAACGTCAAAAAAATTATCCGGCATATCGAGTCGCATTATAAGGAAAACATTTCGCTCGATCATATTGCCGAGCATGTATATTTGCATCC
This sequence comes from Paenibacillus sp. MY03, assembly GCF_002165585.1. Taxonomy (NCBI): domain Bacteria; kingdom Bacillati; phylum Bacillota; class Bacilli; order Caryophanales; family Paenibacillaceae; genus Paenibacillus; species Paenibacillus sp. MY03. Next base: position 32,279 of record NZ_MXQD01000032.1, read on the forward strand.
CAATTACATCAGCTCGCTCTTTCGCAAGGAGACGGGACTGACGCTGATTCATTATTTGCATCTATTTCGGATTAAAAAGGCCAAGACGCTGATGCTTGGCGATTCGGAGGATTCCTTGCATCGCATATCGGAGCAAGTGGGGTACGAGAGCGTCCGGCACTTTTTCAGCGTTTTCAAAAAGTATTGCGGCGTTACGCCGAGCGAATACCGGCAGCACTATAAAATGAACGAAACTCTATCATCTCGCAAATAACTCGCAAACCGAATACGGGAGGACTAACCTTGCTCAATAAAATGCCATGGAATAATGGGAAACTGACGGTCACGGACAACGGTCGATATTTGCGGCATGCCGACGGCACCCCGTTTTTTTGGCTGGGGGATACGGCATGGCTGCTGTTAAAGCGAACGACGAGAGAACAGGCGCTAGCCTATTTTAGCGATCGGAGAACAAAGGGTTTTAACGTCATCCAGATTATGCTTGTGCATGATCTGGTTACCGAAAATGCTTACGGGAGAGTGCCGTTTCGGGAGCTGGACCTGGACCAGCCCGATGCGGAGGAGTCGGAAACGTATGTCAGCTACTGGTCCTTTGCCGACGAAGTGATCGGCATGGCGGAGCGCGAAGGGCTGTATGTTGCGCTTGTCCCCGTGTGGGGCAGCGTAGTGGAGCATTATTCCACCGATGCCGAGACGGCTGAACGTTACGGGACATGGCTTGGCAACCGCTATAAGAACCGTCCGAATGTAATTTGGCTAAACGGGGGAGATATTCGAGGCAGCGACAATACGGAAGTATGGCTTCGGATGGGGAGCGCGATTAGGGAAGCTGCTCCGGATCACCTGATGACGTTCCATCCTTACGGCAGAACGGACTCTTCGAGGTGGTTCCACGACGAGGAGTGGCTCGACTTCAATATGTTTCAATCGGGGCACCGCAGCTATGCTCAGATGGAGGAGAGCAACCCCGACACGTTGATCGGCGAAGACAATTGGCGTTTCGTGCAGGCGGATTGGGCCATCATGCCGGCGAAACCCACGATTGACGGCGAACCGTCCTACGAGGATATTCCGCACGGCTTGCATTTCCCGGACGCTCCGAGATGGATGGCGGACGATGTGAGACGTTATGCGTATTGGTCCGTTTTTGCCGGCGCATTTGGTCATACCTATGGACACAATGCGGTCATGCAGTTCCATACGGAGGAGCGGGGCGTCGGAGCATACGACTGCACGCGAAGCTGGAACGATGCGCTTGATGATGACGGCGCGGCGCAGATGGTCCATCTCAAGAAGCTCATTCTCTCCAGGCCGTTCGAAGAGCGGATGCCTAATGAGACGGCCATCTGCGGCGATCCGGGCTACCGGTATGACCGGTTATTCGTTAATCTGGGCAGCAGCCATATGATGGCCTATATCTACTCGGGGCGGCCCTTTACCTTGCAGCTGGGGCAGTTCTCCGGTTTGCGGGCGGCTGCCTGGTGGTACAATCCGCGATCAGGCGAAAGCGAATTTCTGGGCGAGGTGGCCAACGAGGGAATCCATGAGTTCGTTCCTCCGGGCGGAAGAGCTCCGGGCAACGACTGGGTATTGGTGCTTGATGATGCCGAAAAAGGTTTCGCCGCACCGGGACTGACGGAGAGTCGTTAATTCCGCGATAGTCCGCGATTCAAAGCAAAGTCCTTAAGATTGAACGCTGTAATGCGGCTGCTCCGGGACTACAATGGAAAGAAAGACAGCGCTTTCTATAAGGAGGAACCGGAAAATGGATACAGTAGTCGCGGTATATACGGGCCAAGGGCTGGCGGAGCCGCTCAAAAAACAATTCGATGAGCTGCTGCCCGGCGTGCGTCTTGTCAATATTATCGATGACAGCTTGATTGCCGAGGTTGTGCGAGAGGGAGAAGTCACGCCAGGCGTGAAACGGCGTCTTATGCAATATTATCAGCATGGAGCCGATCTTGGCGCTTCCATTATTCTCAATACTTGCTCTTCTGTAGGCGAAGTGGCCAGCGACGCGCGCCCGTTCTTCGACATACCGCTTGTAAAAATCGATGAAAGCATGGCCGAAGAAGCGGTTGAGTCTTATCGTACGATCGGCGTTGTGGCGACGCTTCCCACTACGCTTCAGCCGACAATGCGGCTTTTGCGGCAGCAAGCCGAGCAGCGCGGCAAGCCCGTGCAATTGATCGACGGTCTTGCAGCCGGCGCCTATGACGCTCTTGTCTGCGGACGGCCCGATGAGCATGACCGCATTCTGATGGAGACAGCCGTCAAGGTCGCGGAACAGGCCGATGCGCTGGTGCTTGCGCAAGGCTCCATGGCGCGTATGGAGGCGCAGCTGGCGGATCGCGTCGGCAAACCCGTGTTATCCAGTCCGCGCCGCAGCGTGTTGGCGATCAAGAGGCTATTGGAAGCGGAAAGGACGGTCCGCTAATGTTTACGGAGAGGCTGTCCAAAATATTGTATGGCGGAGACTACAATCCCGAGCAGTGGCCAAATGAAATCCGGGACGAGGACATGCGGCTGTTCCGGCTCGCGGGCGTTGACATCGCGACGCTCAACGTGTTCTCTTGGGCGCTTAATCAGCCGGATGAGAACACCTACCGCTTCGATTGGCTGGACGAGATGATGGATAAGCTCCATGCGAACGGGATCAAGGTGTGCCTGGGCACATCGACGGCGGCTCATCCCGCATGGATGGCGACGCGTTACCCCGATGTGCTGCTCGTCGAGCATGACGGCCGCCGTCGCAAGTTCGGCCGCCGGCATAATTCCTGCCCGAACAGTCCGACCTATCGGCTTTATTCGGAGCGGATGGCGAGTAAGCTGGCGGAGCGTTACAAGGATCATCCCGCCTTGTTGCTGTGGCATGTTAATAACGAATACGGATTGCGCTGTTACTGCGACAATTGCGAGAAAGCCTTTCGCGTATGGCTGCGGGACCGTTATGGCACGCTCGAGGAGTTGAACCGGGCCTGGTATACGAGATTCTGGGGCCATACCTTCTACGACTGGAACGAGATCGTGCTGCCGAGCGGACTCAGCGAGCACCTGAGTCCAACAAATTCGGACGAGACGGCGTTCCAAGGCATCTCGCTCGATTATGACCGATTTAATTCGGATGCCATCCTGGCCTGCTACAAGCTGGAGCGGGATGCTATTAAATCCGTAATTCCGGATGCGGTCGTGACGACGAATTTCCAAGGCAACGGCACGTACAAGCCTCTTGATTATTTCAAGTGGGCGAAGGAACTGGATATCATAGCGCTTGACATGTATCCCGCCGATGACATGACCCCGGGCCAGATGGCGATGCGCTATGATTTGATGCGCGGCTTAAAAGGGGGAGATCCGTTCCTGTTGATGGAATCGTGCCCGTCGCAACTGAACTGGCGCCCCCGCAATTCGCTTAAGCAGCCCGGCGTCAACCGTTTATGGAGTTATCATGCCGTCGCTCGCGGCGCGGACGCCATTATGTATTTCCAGCTGCGGCGCTCGCGCGGGGCATTCGAGAAATTCCATGGAGCCTTGATCGATCATGCCGGACACGAGAATACCCGCGTGTTTCGGGAATGCGCCGACATCGGGAGCGAACTGGGACAGCTGGGCGATACGCTGCTTGGGGCGCGTTCCGAAGCCCGCGCGGCCATTGTGTTCGATTGGGACAACTGGTGGGCGCTGGAGCACTCCAGCGGGCTTACCGTGGATTTGCGTTACGTCCAAGAAATCGAAAAGTATTACGCTGCCTTCTACGGCCGCAATATACCGGTAGCCATGGTAGGCGTGGAGGCGGATTTGACCGCTTACGATATCGTCGTGGCGCCTGTGCTCTATTTAATTCATCCCGGTTATGCCGAACGTTTGGAGCAATTCGTGGCGCAGGGCGGCACGCTGGTCATGACAACCTTTAGCGGCATTGTCAACGAAACCGACCTGGTTACGACGGGAGGTTATCCCGGAGAGCTTCGGAAGCTTCTGGGCGTATGGGTGGAGGAGATCGATGTGCCGATGGCTCATCAGCGCAACCGCGTCGTTATGACCGCAAGGCTTGGCGAACTGGAAGGCTCCTATAATTGCGGCGTGCTTTGCGATGTCGTGCATGCCGAAGGAGCCGAGACGATGGCCGTATTCGAACGAAACTTCTATCGGGGATGCCCTGCGCTTACGCGCAACAGCTTCGGGTCGGGCGAAGCCTGGTATGTCGCGACTTCGCCGGAGCCGTCCATGCTGGACGGATTAATCTCGCATGTATGCGAAACTCGCGGCATTAGGCCTTTGCTGGATACGCCGCCCGGCGTAGAAGCGTCCGTCCGGGTTAAAGACGGAAGAACCTTCTTGTTTTTGCTTAATCACAACGATGCGGCAACGGAAGTCGAATTGGGAACGGACCTCTATGTCGATTTGTTAACAGGTACGCCGCACAACGGAAAGCTCCCGCTGGCCGCGCTGGATGTCCGGATTTTGTCAGTTGCGGATGCATAAGGCGGGATTGGTTCATCAAACACATCAATGCAAGGGGCTGAACCCGTGAGAGACAATACAGGCGGCAATTCCATGAAGCTGTGGTACCGGCAGCCGGCCGACGAATGGGTGGAGGCGCTGCCGGTCGGAAACGGACGTTTGGGCGGCATGGTCCATGGCGGCGTCAAGCGCGAGACGATCGCGCTCAACGAAGAGACGCTGTGGTCCGGCACCAAACGCGGGGCGGAGCGGGAGGAACCTCTGCGTTATTTGGAGGAGAGCCGCAGGCTTATATTCGAGGAGCGGTATAGTGAGGCTCAATCGGTTATAGAGGAGCATATGCTGGGACCTGCAGGAAATGCTTTCCAGGCTATGGGCGATCTCGAGCTGTCCATGAGCCATCCCTCCTTGGCAAAAGAGTATCGGCGCGAGCTTGATCTTCGTACCGGGTTATGCCGGACGGAATATATGTCGGGCGACGCGCGGATAACGAGGGAGGTTTTCGTATCGGCGGTGGATCAGGTCATGGTCGTGCGGCTGGAAGCCGACCGTCCGGGAGCCATCGGTTTGGAGGCGGCGCTCACGAGCAGACTCCAATATCGCGTCGAGAAATCGGGAGTGGACCGCCTTATCCTGTCGGGAGCGGCACCGAGCCTTCTGGATCACGAGCAAGAACGTTCGGAGGATACGGTCGTTTACGAAGAGGATAAAGGCATCCGGTTCCAGATTCATCTTAAGGCCATACCCGAGGGCGGAGTTGTCGAGGCGCATGGCGGAAGGCTGGAAGTAAAGCGGGCGGATGCGTTAACGTTGCTGCTGACCGCGGCCACCAGCTTTAACGGCTTCGACCGCGACCCTGTTCTGGACGGTCTGGATCCGCGACCTCGCTGCGATCAATGGCTGCAAAAAGCTGAAAGCGCGGGTTATGCCGAGCTGCGGAATCGTCATATCGCGGATTTCTCGTCATATTTCGATCGCGTGACGCTGGAGCTTGACGCGCCGGATCGGGACGGCATCCCGACGGACGAGCGTATTGAGGCGGTGAGCGGCGGCCAAACCGACGAACGGCTTGCCGAACTGTTTTTCCAGTTCGGACGCTATCTGATGATCAGCTCGTCGCGTCCCGGCACGCAGGCGACGACGCTGCAGGGCATCTGGAACAACATGACGAAGCCGCCCTGGTCTTGCAACTATACCGTCAACATTAATACGCAGATGAACTATTGGCCGGCCGAGGTATGCAATCTCGCGGAATTTCACGAACCGCTGTTCGATCTGCTCGGCGATCTGCGGGTCGCGGGAGCGCGGATGGCCGAGGCCTACTACGGATGCAGGGGCTGGGCCTCTCATCATAACGTCGACTTGTGGCGGAATACGAGCCCGTCGCAAGGCTCCGCGAGCTGGGCGTTCTGGCCGATGGGCGGCGTGTGGCTGTGCCAGCATTTGTGGGAGCATTATGCCTACGGTTGCGATGAGGAGTTTCTTCGCGACACGGCTTATCCCATCATGAAGGAAGCGGCGTTGTTCTGCCTCGACTATCTCGTCGAGGACGGTCAAGGCAATCTCGTATCCGTTCCGTCGACGTCGCCGGAGAACACCTTTATCGCGCCGGACGGGCAACGTTCGGCGGTCAGCATGAGCTCTACGATGGATATCGCGCTGATGAGGGAGCTGTTCGGGAACTGCGCGGAGGCCGCCCGCATTCTAAATGCCGATGCGGACTTCCGCGTAACGCTGCAGGACGCGCTGGAGCGCCTTCTGTCGTTCCAAATCGGGCGGCATGGCCAATTGCAGGAATGGTACCGCGACTTCGAGGAAGCCGAGCCCGGGCATCGCCATACGGCCCATTTGTACCCGCTGCATCCGGGTAAATTGATCACGGTGCGCGGCACGCCGGAATTAGCCAAGGCTGCCCGCGCAAGCCTCGATCGGCGCCGGGTCTACGAAGGCGAGGATACGATCGGATGGTGTTATTCTTGGAATATTAGCCTGTACGCGCGACTGGAGGATGCGGAGACGGCGCATGGTTATTTGACGAAGCTGCTCGGCAACCCGTTCCCTAACCTCTTTAATGCGCACCGGCATCCGAAAATCACGTTTTATCCGCTGACCATCGAGGCTAATTTTGCGGCTTCCGCGGGTATTGCCGAGCTCCTCTTACAGAGCCATGCGGGCGAGCTGCATCTGCTGCCGGCGCTGCCGAAGGCATGGCCATCCGGACGGATCGGCGGCATCCGCGCCCGCGGCGGCTACGAGCTCGACCTCGAATGGAGCGACGGTAAGCTTACGCGCGCGGTTATCCGTGCCGCCCGAACAGGCCGCTGCCAGGTGCGGACCTCCGTGCCTGTTAAGGCAGAAGGCCGGGATTGGGAACAGATAGAGGAAGGCGTCATTGCTTTTGAGGCCGAAGAGGGCAAGAGTTATTCGATTTGCAGGGTTGAGAAGTAGAGTAGCCGGTAGAGGCAGAGCTGTTACGATAGGGTAGAGCCGTTACGATCGTGACGGCTCTTTTCCTGTTTATTCGAAGTTCATTCGCGAGATAAATAAATATGATTTGAAGGTTATATAACTATGTGGTAATATAAAGACATCGCAAACGAAATACAAAGCAAAAAATACAAATTACCGGGATGGAGGCATAAGGCATGATAATGGAAGGACGGGTCGCGGATGTACCCGGAGGGAAAGTCATCGTGTTTGAGCGTTATTTGAAGCATTCGACGGAAGACGTTTGGAAGGCGGTAACGGAACCTGCCATGATTAAGCAATGGTTAACGGCCGAAGCAACGATGGAACTCGCCGAAGGCGGGAATGTGAAGCTCCAATGGGAAAATGGCGACATCGTGACGGGGCGGGTGACGACATATCAACCTCCTTTTCTGCTGGCCTATACGTGGGAGGAAAATTCGTCCGGCAATTCAGAGCTGAGCTTCGCGCTGCAAAGCAGCGGGCAGGGCACGTTGTTGACGCTAAAACATGTGTTCTACAAGACGGACGATCTATCGAATTTCTTGTCGGGCTGGCATGTACATCTAGACGTAGTCGATCTCGTGCTGCAAGGCAAAAGCGGGGAGTTCCCTTGGGACAGACAGAAAGAGCTGGGGGAAATCTATAGGGACAGGCTGCTTCATGGGAGCCGCTAAGCTGAGCATTTTCGAGGTCATCGCCGAGCCGAATCGACGGACGATGATCGAACTGCTGCGCGTACGAGAGCGATCGGTCAACGAGTTGGTCGGCCATTTGGCCATCAGTCAACCGGCTGTATCCAAACATCTGGGCATCCTGAAAAATGCCGCTTTGGTGGGGATCAGGCAGGAAGCGCAGAAGCGAATCTATTACTTGCGTCCCGAACCGCTTCGAGAGGTCGATTCCTGGATCGAGAACTATAGGGAATTCTGGTCCGATCGGCTTGACGCGTTGGAAGAGCTGCTGGATAAAACGGGAAATAAAGCTGGAACCTAGCGTCGACGATAACCAAATCGACCTGCCTTATAGTCTGCATCGGCTATAGAGCAGGTCGATTTTTGTATACGGGCACGAGCACGAGCGGCTAACGGACATCAGCATCGCTATAATGCCGGATGAACACACTTTGAAAATCTAACGGACAACAGGAAACTTAATGGGCCAAAATGAAGCGAGAAATCGCCGAAAGCGGGCAAATAGTGGCTGTGTGGTCCGTTAGAATCCCAAAACCCGATAAATCGACCAAATAGCGACGTTTGTGTCCGTTAGCCAGTATGCCTCTCCGCCAAGGGGAATGCGTTCAAGCACGTTCACCGCTCGGGCATACCTCCCGTGCGTAAGGGAAAAAACGTCTCCAGCACCAATCGGACGCAGTCTTCCGCATCGTTTTCGGCTGTACGGAGGACAAGGTCGGGCTGCGCCGGCGCCTCGTACGGATCGGAGATGCCGGTGAACGCTTGAATCTCGCCGCGCCGGGCCTTCCCGTATAGTCCCTTCACATCTCTGGCTTCGCAGACGGCAAGCGGGCAATCCACATAGATCTCCGCAAAACGGGGAAGCTCCGAACGCGCATAGTCTCGCATCTCCGCATAGGGAGTGATCATGGAAACGACGACGTTGACGCCGTGCCGGTTCAACAAACCGGCGATGTAGACCGCACGGCTGATGTTCTGAAACCTGTCCTCGCGGCTGAAGCCCAGCGACTGGCCGAATATGCGCCGAAGCTCGTCGCCGTCCAGCCACTCCGCGCGAAGCCCCCGTTCCCGAAGCTGCCCCGCGACGCCGGACGCGATCGTGCTTTTCCCGGCGCCGGACAAACCGGTGAACCAAAGGGTGGTGCCGATGCTTTCGCTCCCGTCGCTCCACGAGCCGCTATCTTGGTCTGGAAGTTCCTTGTCGGAACGAGCCGCCGGGACGATCTTCCCCGACATCTCGAACGTACTTAGATAGGTCATCCTTATATCCTCCCTCCGGAAACGGACACCTGCGCACCTGCGGGCAGGCCGCCCAGCCTGCCGCCATCACGTCGGGGATTTCGCTCCAGCAGTCCATCCCCATAGATGCCGGCCAGCTCCAGATGCGGCATATGAATATAGCCGATGTAGCAATCGCACACCTTCATCCGGCATGCCCGCTTGGCGGAGAGTCCTTCCAGGCCGTCTCTGTAGAGATTGCCGATCAATCCGCGGTCCTTGTAGCATCGTTTGACGAGACCCGCGCCTTGCACGTAGAACACGCTGCTCCCCGCATGGCATTCCTTGCCCATGCTTTCGTAATCCATCGCGTTAATGCCGAAGTAGGGATCGATCGCCTGCAAGGCGGCAATGTCCTCGTCCCCGTAATAATCGGGCTGATCCTTGTAGGCGTTGACCCAGAGATAGACGTACTCCGGCAGCATGCCGCGGAGCGAGGCGATCGCGGGGATCGCGCTGCGAAGTCCGACGCTGCCTACGCTGAAAGGAACGCCATGCTCTCGGGCCTGCATGCATTGGGACAAAAAACGTTCCTCCGTTACTTGGCCGGGATGATAGGTCGCCCAAAACGCGGCTTTGCCGGGGTTTAGCTCGCGAGCGAAGTCGAGCCGCGCGGACAAATTGGTTTGAATGGCGATTTTGGCCACATGCGGCATATGGGACAGCTCCACCATGGCTTCGCGATACCAGCGGTGGATCAGCGCCTCCCCGTAAGGGTTGAAGAAGATGGACAGCCGATGGCCGGCTTGTCCTTGCTCACGTACCCAATCTACGAAGACGCGCAGCTGCTTGCGATCCTTCGCCAGCGTCTCGGCGTTGTCCTTCGTTTTGCCGAAGGGGCAATACGGACAGTCGTAGTTGCAAGAAGAGAGGCTGCCGCGGTAATAAAGCACGGCGTTCATAATACCACGAACCTTTCCATTCGTTCGCGGATCTCTCCGGAGATGAGCCAGTCGCCGATGGAGTCGGAATAGGAGAAGCCTTCCGGAGTCATACGAAGCAAGCCGTCCTCCAGGGAGGCGAGTCCGGACCTAGGCAGCAGCGACAGCTCCGGCAGGTCGCTCCACAGATCCGTGCCGAAGCGGGAAGCGTAGTCGGCAGGACGCAAGCCTTCGCTATGCAGGATCGCCTTAAGCACGAAACGGCGCCGCTGCTCCTCCTTGCTCAGGACAATGCCGTAATCCGCCGTATCGTACCGTTCGGCGGCTACATAGTCGGCAATGATGCTCTCCGTCGCTTTGCGGCTTACCCCGTAACGGGAAGCGTAGTGGACATCCCGCGTGTAGGATCTTGCCCCGCAGCCGAGTCCGACCATGCCTTCCTCCTGGCAGCTATAGTCCAATAGTTTCTTGTCTCCGCCGACCGTGGAAGCTGCGGAAGCTTTGGCGAATCTCCTCATGGAGGATTGCGCGTAACCTCGTTTCGAGAGCATGTCCCTGGCAGCCGTATAACAAGCCAAACGGATATCGGGCTCCCGTTCGATCCGCTCCGGCTTTACGATCGTATGGTCGCGAGTGTACAAGGGATACAGGAAAATTTCCTCCGGATCGTATTGCAGAGCTTCCTCGAGCGAATACAGCCAGCTTTCGACCGTCTGACCGGGCAGCCCATAGATCAAGTCCAGATTGAGAATGGGAAAATCGTACGAAGTCAGCATCGCAAGCGCTTGATGCACGACCTGCGGCGGCTGAGGCCGGTAGATGGCCGACGCCTCCGCGTCGACAAAGCTCTGGATGCCCATGCTGACACGGTCGACGCCCGCGGCTTTCAGGACATCCAGCTTCTCCGGCGTAATCGTCTCCGGCGACGCTTCTACCGAAATGGAGACGGAGTTTTTATCCACTCCCATCACGTCATAGGCAATGTAGAATAATCGGCTAAGCAGCTCTGCGGACAACAACGTCGGTGTGCCTCCGCCAATGGCGAAGCGGGCATAGGGCTTGCCGGTGATGATGCTTGACCACTGGCGCGCTTGCCGCTCCAGCGCGTCCACGTACCGGATATGGACGTCATCGCGTTTGTCCGGCAGCGTGAACAGGTTGCAGAACCCGCAGCGGGCGCCGCAGAACGGGATGTGCATATATAGGAAATACGATTCCGCCGGCTCCTGCCGCCACAGTTCTTCCAGAGGCAAGGCGGGAGAAAGCTCGCGGTACGCCATCTTGTGCGGATAAGAATAGAGGTAAGAGCGGTAAGGATTGGATTTGATCCGCTCTGCCCACTGATCAACTTCGGAATCGGAGCAAGGACGGCCCAAAGTTTGTCGGTCCGCCGAAGCACGCTGGATCGACCCAGACATATTGCATTCCTCCTTTCGGAACTTGTGAAATATACTTGTAATGGGAAGCGGACTTTTTGAACAACCTTTAAAGAATGAATTCCCGGTAAGGCACGTCCCATACGGTCTCATGCGCAAGCCGGTGCCCATGGTAGCCGTCTTCGCCGAACGCTTCGCCGTGATCGGAGAAGACGAGGCAGAAGACGGGCTTGCCGCGCTCACGGAGCCTTTGGAAAAGCCGGCCTAATTCGCCGTCCACGTAACGAAGGGCGGCGCGCTGGGTGTCGACGGAGTCCCGGCGCGCTCCCTCGACATAATGATGGGACGGTCCATGAATCGCGGACACGTTCATAAACAGAAACAGCCGCTGGTCCAGCGGCGTTCCGTCAAGCAGCCCCAGAGCATGGTTCACTTGATGCTCCGTGGACCTGGGATTGGTTACGCCAAAGTTCATGCGCCAATAGCTGTGCTGGAAGTAAGCGGGCAGCACGCGGGCCAACGGCACTTTTTTGCTAAAAAAAATAACCCCGCCGATGCAAACCGTCTTATACCCTTCGGCCGCAAGTCCAGATACGATATCCGGCGTATCGAACAGCCATGTGCGGGGATCCGTCTTCATGCCGGTGCGGCTGGAGTGGAAGAGACGGATATGCCCCGACTTGTCCGTCGTGGCGGGAGTCGGCAGGAAGCCGCCGAAAAACGCGTGATGCGCGGCATACGTAAAGCTGCCGGGCGTATGGCGTTTCTCCCAGGAGCCGCCGCCGCACAAATTCGGGCAGTTTTTCTCCTCCAGCACGGCCGCATCGTAACGAAGCGTGTCCAGCGTAATCATCAAAATATCGTGCGTGCCGACAATGGCATTCATATCTGTGATCATGTTTCATTCATCCTTTGCGCCAGCTTATCCTGATGTCCGAACAGTCCGCGCATTTCCCATTCGTAGGGATCCAAACCCTCGTGCAGGGCCCCATAAAGGAGGTCGCCGAACGGATTGACGTCGGCCACGTAGCAGCGGTCCGAGCCTTCCGCAACGAGGACATCGATACCCGCGACCGCGCTGCGGGGAAAGACGGCCGCCGCGGCCGCCGCAGTGCTTCCGACACGCCGAATCGCTTCCTCCGCCAAGCCCGCCTCCTCCAGCGACATTCGTTCGCTGCGCAGGTGAAGGTTCGTGATCGGCGTCCGGCTGACGCGAGCGATGGCGTGGCAAGGCTTGCCGCCTACGACGAGCTGCCGGATGTCGAACGCGCGGCCGTCATGACCTCGCTTGGCAATCCACTGCTCAGCGTATGCGCCATGTCGGTAGAGCCAGTTCATAATAGCGGCAATGTCAGCGGATTCCGTATATCGTTTCAACTTGCCAGAGTTGTAAAAGATAGGCGGACGGGCGTTGTAACGTTCCATGCCGATCGTCGTCATGGCGATCTCGGCACCCGTTACGGGGTGGAGCTGGTAAGCGATAACTCCGGAAGCGGCGGAGCCGCTTGCCAGCTTAGTAAAGACGCGGTGCATGCGCGCCTTCAGCATCGCGTTGCGCAACGACTCATAGCCTGTGATGGGCTCGTCACCGACGACCGGTCTCGGTATCGCGATGCCGGCAGCCGCCAGCAGCTCCTGGGTTCGTCGCTTATCCGTCATCGCCGCAATATCCGCGGGATCGTTCTGCCATTCCGCACCATGCAGCTCCGCCCCTTGCCGCCGAAGCCTCGCCAGCAAGCGGCAGTAGCCGCGATACCATTGCGCCGGGTGGTACAACCGGCCGGGCGATTCTTTCAGCCGCAGCGCGGCAACGGCGCTCATGGGCTGCGGGTCCGGGCGTCCGCTGTACGGGTGCAGCGAGTCATCCTCCTCGCAGGCGATCCCGTCGGGAGCGCCGAGCGCGATAATCGCACGCTCTATCTCGAAGCTGCCGCCGGGCGATTCCAGACGCAGCAGCGGAGCGTTCTCGGATCGCTGCGTCTTTAGCCATGGCTCCGCCTGCTCACGCAAGTCGAGCGGCTGCTCTCCCAGCAGTCCCGCCAACGGGATAATCAGCGCCGTAGGCAGTCCAAGCCTCTCCCGCGCGAGCGCGATGCCGCCGGTTCGTTTGTCGCCCGGCATGCCTATGACGATGAGCGGCCTCTCCGCCGATTTACTCTGTAATGGAAGGATAACGCCAATCCTCGTCGTCGTCGGACTGCTGCCTGTCGCTGACATCTGCGGGCAGTCCGCTCTGCTGCCAGCGTTTCACCATCTCTTCGGACATGTAATGATAGTGCAGGTCGATTCCCTTCAAGCCTTTGATCCGCTCGCTGGCGAGCAGCGCTTCCGCGCCTTCATCCGTCAAGGTGCCGAGCGACAGGTCTAGCGATTCGAGCCGGTCCAGAATTGGCGCATTGGCGACAGCCAGCGCGATTTCGTCTTGGATTTCGCTATTTTTGAGACCCAAATAGGTCAATTTAGGGAATTTATCGGGCTCGATCAACGGAAGCACGTCTTCCAAGCCGCCGTCGAAGCCGTAATCGTCGACGCCGAGATAGAGCTCCAACTTGCGCAGGTTCGGGAGCTGGGCGCTTGCGATGGAGGCGAGCACGTCTTTGCCCAGCCCTCCGCTTATAATAATCAGCTCTTCCAGCTTGTCGTGCTTCAGGCTGCTCAACACCAGCTCGTTGCCGCCTTGAATCTTGAGCGATTGCAGTTCAGGGAACGCGCCGAGCAAAGGGGAGAGATCGCTCTGCACGATCCACGAAATCTCGCATTCCTCGAAGCTCATATCGCCGATGAACAGCTTGCGCAAGGCAGGAAAACGATCCTTGTGCTCTACGAGAGCCTTTACAATGTCTTCGGAGCTGTTCTCGTAAGCCTGTCCCCAGTCTCCGATGATCAAACTTTCGAGGGCCGCGCCCTCGGGACTTGCCGCGAGCTTTTCCAGTTCCGTCTCGATTCGTTTGCCGTCCTCGTATTCGTCGTATTCAACTTTAAGCTTGATTTCCGACATGTCATTCCCTCCTGCAATATCAAATGAATAACTGCATGATTAACGCTATCATTTGGCAATCATATGGTCAATTTTAATCGTTAATCGTTTGAAAATTCGTGACATATGTCACACCGCACTGGCAGAAAACTATCTTATAATAATAGGAATATAGTACTATATTGGCGATCATACATAAAAAAGACGGGTTGATCGACATCATTTATCTCTGGGGGAGCTGGAACAAATGGGCAAGACTGGTGGTGCTTACGTTACAAAATTTAATTGGACGATCCGCAAAAAGATGTTGTTATTCTGCATACTGCTGCTGATCATTCCAAGTTCAATCATTGCATTCGATACCTATAGGGATGCGAAGTCCGAAACGGATTTATTAATTCGAAACAATCTGGCGAATAGCGTAAAACTGATGGTGCAGAACGTTGCCGCCTTCAATGATATGGTGGAGAACGGACAATTGTCGCTGGAAGAGGCGCAAGAAGAAGTGAAAAGCATCATGCTCGGGAGCAGAAACGAGGACGGCACCAGGCCTATCAACGAAAATATCGACCTCGGCGAAAACGGGTATTATTACGTCGTCAACTCCAAGGGCGATCTTATCGCGCATCCCAAGCAAGAAGGCGAAAATCTATGGGACAAAAAAACCTCGGACGGCTTCTATTATATACAGGATGTGATTCGGCAAGGTCAAAGCGGCGGCGGATTTACGTATTACGATTGGCCGCTTGGGGGCGACGGTCATGAAGCGCTTAAGATTACATACGCCATAAACATGCCGGAGTGGGACTGGAATATCGTCGCGGGGTCCTACTACCATGATTACAATGAAGGCCAGACTCGAATCTTGTATTCTACGTTGACGACTCTCGTATTATGCATCATCGTCGGCACGATCCTGGTCATCTTATTTTCCAACCATATTGCGGGACCGGTCAAAAAAGTAGCGGCAGAGGCGCGCAAGGTTGCAGGGGGCGATCTAACCTCGGAGCCGCTTGCCATTCGGAACAAGGATGAGATCGGGCAATTGGCGGATGACTTCAACACGATGAAACAATCCATAAGCAAGCTGGTCAGACAAGTGATCCAAAGCTCGGACAACGTCTCTTCGTCGTCGCACGGGCTGCAGACCTCAATCGCGGAGACGACTCAAGCATCCAGGCAAATCGCGGAGTCCACGCAAGGGATTGTCACGGGGATCGAATCGCAAGCCATCAGCACGGAACAAAGCTCGAAGGCCATGGAAGAGATGGCGCTTGGCATCGCGCGAATCGCGGATACTTCAACCTTGGCTTACGAAACGTCGGTTCGGTCCAAGGAAGCGGCGGAGCAAGGATTCCGGCACATCCGTCTCACCGTCGACAAAATGGCGACGGCTGGACGGGCGATAGACGATATCTCCGGCATTATGGCCGTGTTAAGCGAACGATCGAGGGAGATTAGCGGCATTGTGACGACGATGTCCGAGATTGCTTCGCAGACAAGCCTGTTATCGTTAAATGCTTCTATCGAAGCGGCGAGAGCGGGAGAGCAGGGAAGAGGTTTCGCGGTCGTGGCGGCGGAGGTGAAAAAGCTGGCGGAGATGTCAAGCCTCTCGGCGGAGCAAATCAATACGCTCGTAAACGATGTCCAGGCCGACATTTCGGCTGCGTTTAGCTCGACAGAGACGGGAAGCAATCAGTTCCGGCAGGGCATGGTTGAGATCGAAGAGACGGGCGATTCCTTCTCCCGGATCGTGGAGGCGACCCAGGAAGTGGTTGCGCAAATTCAGGAAGCCTCGGCTTCTGCCGAAGAGATGTCCGCCAGCACGGAGCAAATCTACGCATCGTTGCAGGAGCTGGAGCGCGTGGCAGGCCAGTCGGCCGAAAGCTCGGAGATGATCTCCGCCTCGACGGAGGAGCAGATCGCATCGATGGAAAGTATATCGCAATCTTCGCAGGCGCTTCATGTCATGGCAACGGAATTAAAGGATGCCGCTCACCGCTTTAAGGTAGCGAAAGCGGGAGTGACGGGGAACAAATAAACGTACGCGTGGACAAGGGGCTATCTCTAACTGCTGTTATGTCCATTCGGCGACCCCCATGAAGGAAAATGAACTTGGCCTGTGACGCCGTTTGTTCCATGCTGGAACATCTGGTCACAGGCCTTTACTTTATTGGCTGGCCGCATTCAGGGGCTTAAAAGTGGCAGGCCGCTGGATGCTCTTGAAAGTTTTAAAGTCGCTATAAACGTCTATGGGATGGCTTTGCAGACGCCTTGTTTTATAGCAGTGCTGGATTGGCGGAGTGCTGGCACTAGTGTGCGCCTTGGCTATTTTCACTTACGGTACAACAATTGAGCGAAAATACACAATTATGATGAGGAAAGAGCCATTTATTCGTACATTTATACATATATACACAAATATTGGTTCAAAGAGGCCCCGAACGCCTATGGGAAGCGAGAATTTGTGTATTTTCGTACAATTTCCTTTGCAGGGTTCCCATTTGTCTAAGAAATTGGGGAGAAATGCACAAATGTGATGAGAGGCCGATTTTCGGACCATGCCACTTACAGCCCCGGCAACGAGTTTATTATGGGAGATGGTGAAACCTATAAGTAAGAGATTGTCCGATCGGATATTCATACCTAGGCGGTTGAGAACAGTCTGTGTGTTTTATCCCTGACAGAGCCTTTTCATGCTCCATAGTCGTTAAAAACGCCTATGGAATGGTTTTGCAGCCTTTTCATGCTCCATAGTCGTTATAAACGTCTATGGAATGGCGTTTTTTCCGCCCCTTTGGAAACACCTTTCTTCAAGAAGAAGGACCTCAGCCCCCACTTTGAAGTGGAACTGAGGTCCTTTCGCTTGTATATGTGGCTTTCGCTTGTATATGTGAATATTCTCACGTCATACTTACACTTTGGAGTCAGCCGTTTAGCCTTGAGTATTACTAAGCCAGATCGAATCGATCCGCGTTCATCACTTTTACCCAAGCGGCAATAAAGTCCCGCACGAATTTCTCGCGATTGTCGTTTTGAGCGTACAATTCGGCTATGGCGCGCAGAACGGAATTGGAGCCGAATACAAGATCGGCCCGTGTCGCCGTGCGGATTACCTCGCCCGACTGGCGGTCTCTGCCTTCGTACGTGTTGCTTCCGACGGGCTTCCAAGCGACGTTCATGTCCAGCAGGTTTACGAAGAAGTCGTTCGTCAACGTTCCTACGGTATCCGTGAACACGCCATGCCTCGTACCTCCGTAGTTGGTCCCAAGCACGCGCATGCCGCCAACGAGAACGGTCAATTCCGGCGCCGTCAGGCCCAGCAGCTGCGCTTTATCCAACAACAATTCTTCCGCCGTAACGGCATAGTGTTTCTGCTGGTAGTTGCGGAATCCGTCGGATAGGGGCTCCAGCACGGCGAAGCCGTCAACGTCCGTCTCCTCCTGCGAAGCATCGCCCCTCCCGGGAGTAAATGGCACCGAAACGTCAAAACCGGCATCCCGCGCTGCCTTCTCGACGGCTGCGCTGCCTCCCAGTACGATAAGATCGGCCAGACTGACCTCCTTCTCCCAGTCGTCCTTAATCCCTTGCAGAATCGTGAGCACCTTGTCAAGCTGGAGCGGCTGGTTGACCTCCCAATCCTTCTGAGGGGATAACCGGATGCGAGCGCCATTGGCGCCGCCGCGCATATCCGAACCGCGGTAGGTGCTGGCGGAAGCCCAAGCGGTCGTGACCAGTTCGCCTACGGTCAAGCCGGAATCCAGAATCAGGGTTTTTAATTCTGCGGCATCCGCATCCGTTAATACATAATCGACAGTCGGTACGGGATCTTGCCAAATCAGCACTTCGTCCGGTACTTCGGGACCCAGATATCGGGAGCGAGGCCCCATGTCGCGATGCATGAGCTTGAACCATGCGCGAGCGAAGGTGTCCGCGAAATCCTCGGGATTCTCGTAGAAACGGCGCGAGATCGCCTCGTAAGCGGGATCCATGCGGAGCGCCATATCCGCCGTCGTCATCATCGTTTTCACGCGGATGGAGGCGTCCTCGGCATCCGGTGCCAGATGCTCATCGGCGGGATCTACCGGTGCCCATTGGTGGGCGCCTGCCGGGCTTTTTGTCAACTCCCATTCGTAGCCGAACAACAACTCGAAGAAGCCGTTGTCCCATTGCGTCGGATTAGCGGTCCAGGCGCCTTCCACGCCGCTAGTAATGGTGTCGCGGCCTTTGCCGCTGCCATGTGCGCTGATCCATCCCAGGCCTTGATCTTCGAGCGGCGCCGCTTCGGGAGCCGGTCCCACCAGCGCCGCATCGCCGGCGCCATGCGCTTTGCCAAAAGTATGGCCGCCCGCAACCAGCGCGACGGTTTCTTCGTCGTTCATTCCCATCCGCGCAAACGTTTCGCGAATGTCGCGCGCGCTCGCGAGCGGATCGGGATTGCCGTTGGGCCCTTCCGGATTAACGTAGATGAGGCCCATCTGTACCGCGGCGAGCGGATTCTCGAGTTCACGGTCGCCCGTGTAGCGGGAATCGCCGAGCCACTCCTTTTCGGCTCCCCAATAGATGTCTTCTTCCGGATGCCAGACGTCGGGACGTCCGCCGCCGAAGCCGAACGTTTTTCCGCCCATGGATTCAATGGCGACATTGCCGGTCAGCGCGAACAAGTCCGCCCACGAAATTTTGTTGCCATACTTTTGTTTGATTGGCCATAACAGCCTTCGTGCTTTATCAAGGTTGCCGTTGTCGGGCCAACTGTTAAGCGGAGCGAAACGCTGTGTGCCGGAGCCAGCTCCGCCTCGGCCATCGCCTGTACGATACGTACCTGCGGAGTGCCATGCCATGCGGATAAAGAAGGGGCCATAATGTCCGTAGTCGGCGGGCCACCAATCCTGGCTGTCCGTCATCAGATCGCGAAGGTCCTGCTTAAGCGCGTAGAAATCCAGACTTTTAAATTGCTCGGCATAATCAAAGTCCTCGCCTAGCGGGTTGGACTTGCGATCGTGCTGGTGCAGGATGTTCAAATTCAATTGTCCCGGCCACCAATGTCTGTTCGTTGTTCCGCTAGATTGATGACTGGTCGCGCCGCCGTGCATTACCGGACATTTGCCTCCGCTGGTAGTAACTGTTCCGTCCATGCGTTCATCTCCTCATCTCTTCATGAAGTAGCAAATTAATCATTGCTCTACTCTCTTTATAAAACGATTCCTGTCCGATATCAATGAAGAAATCAAACTTTCATTTAATCTTCACCCATTTGTGCTTTCACTGAGGTGAGGAGGACGATAATGATGCTGAATTTCGTAGGACTAGGTATAGCGAACTAGCAGGAAAACAGGGTCTTTAGGTCGAACTTTGTCAAATGCAATCTTAACAAACGTGAAATTGAGGAGAATGCGCGCTCATGGAATCTGCAGACAGAAAAAAAGGGAGATTGGTCGTAAGGTTGGCATCGGCGATTGTGGCCATCATGCTGTTGTTGTTGACGGCCGCCGCCGTAACCCAGATCGGCAATGCCAAACAAGCAAGCGAGTCGGCCATACGGAGCTACGGAATGAAGCTTGCGGAGAGTTATGCCGCCGGAATGAATGCGCCTGCGTATGAACAATTCCTGCAGCAGCCGAAGGAGAACGAACAATATTGGACGCTTCGGGCCGAGCTGGATCGGTACAGATCCCAGATCGGCGCTTTATATGTATATTTCGTCGTTATTGACGAACAGAACAACCCCGTCATATTAATCGACGGTCAGCCCAAGGGCTCCGAGCTCGCTTCGCCAATCGGAGAGGTGACGGATATCCCTCCCGCCGCAATAGCGAACTTGCAGCAGGGCAAGATTGCGGCCTCTCCTATGATCAGCAATCCGGAATACGGAGATTATATCTCAACCTATTCTCCCGTCAGAAACGAAGTGGGAGAGGTGATCGGCGTAATCGGCATCGATACGGCAGCTGCGGATGTTAAGGAAATCGCGGACTCCGTTATCGGGGACAGCGTGCCTGTCTTCATAGCGATTGCAATATTGACGCTAATCGCGATCCTGACCATTCTCTTCCTGCTGTCGCGGGCGCTGCGTCCGCTTAAGGTGATCGTCACGGCTGCAGAGGATATGGCTTCAGGCAGGCTGGCAGAGGCGGAGAAGCTGCTGCAGGGCAGCGACTTCCGTTCCCGAAACGAGATCGGAGCGGCCTATCGCGCGATGGCGGACATGTCCGGCAAGCTGAACGTTATCTTCCGGGACATCGTATCCCAGGCGAATCGGACTTCCCGGCAGCTTGTGGAGACGAGCGGGCAGTTTGCCGACCAGTCCGCCGGACTGCTGGACATGAATCGTACGATCGATGAAGCGATGGGGCAGATGAAGGATGGCGCTCGTGCCCAGCAAGTAAGCACGGTGGAGACATCCCGATCGATGGAGGATATTACATCCGGCGTTGAGCGTGTATCCCGCTCGTCCCTGCTTGTTGCAGATGCATCGCGTTCCGCGCTGGAAAAAGCTTCGGCAGGTTTGGCCACCATCGCCGGCATCAGAGGACAGATGGCCAGAATCGAGGACGTGTCTCGGGGGACCCATGATTCCGTCCATATGCTGGAGAGCCATTCCGATGCCATCGTCAACGCGCTCATATCCATAAGGGATATCGCCGAACAGACGAAGCTGCTGGCCTTAAACGCGTCCATAGAAGCGGCCAGAGCCGGCGAGCACGGAAAGGGATTCGCGGTCGTCGCGGCCGAGGTCCGCAAGCTGGCGGATTCGTCGGGTACGGCCGTGGCGGATATCGCTTCGCTCCTGACCAGCATCCAAGAGGAATCTTCGACGATTGCGGAGCGTATGACAGCCGGGAATGACGAGATCCGGGAAGGGGTGCGGTTGTCTCAGGACGCGGAAGAGACGATGAGGGCGCTTGTGGACCGGTTCCAATTCGTCGCGGAAGAATCGCAGGAGCTCTCGGCAGCTTCCGAGGAGATGTCCGCGAGCACGGAGGAGGCTGCATCCGCAGCCCATACGATCGCCGACATTGCCGCGATGGCTGCCCAGCGTTCCGAAGAGGTGGCGATCTTGGCCGCTTCCCAGCTGGAGGCCGTGCAGGGGATGACCCGTTCGTCGCAAGCGATGAGCGAGATGGCACAGCATTTGCAGCATGCTTTGCTTAAGATCAAGGTGTAGAAAACAACAAACGGCAGTCCGAATGAGCGTATTCGGACTGCCGTTTTATTTCTGTTTAGGAAATATTGCAGTAATGGAGTCAACATGCTGGGCTATGATGCCAATTTAATAAATTTTTTAGAACTAACCGTTCAATTATTTAAATATTCTCCGATATCCTTATCCTTAACGAATATAGCGAATTATCCTGGAAAGGAGTTTTATCTAGCATGAAGTTAAGAATCGTCTTGCTGTACGTGATTTTTGCCTTCTATATCTATGCGCTGTTCAAAATAGTCCTATTCAAGGGCTATAGCATTGATCTCATGTATCTGGGAGAGCAGCTTCGAGCCAGCTTGCAGGATCCCTTTCGAATCGCGGATCGGATGGGGCAGGGGAATCTTGTTCCCTTGCATGAGATTAAGCGCGCGTTAGAATTGGGAACGAACCATGGGTACCTGAACGTTTACGGGAATATCGCCATCTTCGTCCCGTTCGGCATGCTGCTTGGCATGATGAAAAATCGAAGTGGGGGAGCCCTGGCCGCAACGGCGAAAAATGCGTTCGTCCTAAGCTTGTTTCTGGAGCTGCTGCAGGCTACGTTTGCCATCGGCTCTTTCGATGTGGACGATATCCTTTTGAACACTTTCGGAGGCGTTAACGGATACCTGGTTTATAGGCTGTATTTTCGATGTCGAGGATGGCTCAAGGGCCAGGACAAAGCTCAAGAGAAGCCGCGGGCTGCGCGGATTGGGACAATCTGATACAATAAATGGACAACTGCAGCCATAGGAGGGCAAGTAATTGAAAGCCATTACGATATTGATCGCGGACGACGACACGGAGATCGCGGATCTGGTGGAGATGCATCTGTCGAAGGAAGGATACAGCTGCATCAAGGCGGCGGATGGGCAGGCTGCCGTGGAGGCAGTCGTCAAGCATCGGATCGATCTGGCGATTCTGGATATTATGATGCCGAAGTTGGACGGTTATGAGGTGACCAAACATATTCGGGATCGTCATCATATGCCCATCATCTTCCTGAGCGCAAAAAGCTCCGATCTCGATAAAATAACAGGCCTCGTTCAAGGGGCCGACGATTATATGACGAAGCCGTTTAACCCCATGGAGCTTGTCGCACGCGTAAACGCGCATTTGAGAAGGTCGCTTCAGTTCAGCAAGGCCGACGCTGCCGAAAGACCCGTTGTCGGCGCCGGAGGCGTCGTCATCCATCCTGACGAACGAAGGGTTGTCGTGGACGGACGTCCCGTCAACTTAACGCCAAAGGAATT
This sequence comes from Paenibacillus sp. MY03, assembly GCF_002165585.1. Classification (NCBI taxonomy): domain Bacteria; kingdom Bacillati; phylum Bacillota; class Bacilli; order Caryophanales; family Paenibacillaceae; genus Paenibacillus; species Paenibacillus sp. MY03. The sequence continues at coordinate 54,852 of NZ_MXQD01000032.1, forward strand.
CGACATTCTTCATCTATTGGCCAGCCATCCCAAGAAGGTGTTCAGCTCGGAGCATATTTTCCGGCATGTATGGGGCGAGGTTTATTACGAAGGCAATAATACCGTCATGGTGCATATTCGCACTCTGCGCAAGAAGCTGGGCGAGGATACCAGCAAGAACCAGCTGATCAAAACCATATGGGGAGTCGGGTATTCATTCCATGGGTAACGTATTCCGAAGCTTCAGGTTCAGAATGCTGCTGTTATTCGGACTCAGCATGGGATTCGCGGCCGCGATCACCTTCGCGATCTACAGAGTCTCCCAGCTTTATTACTATACGACCAAGCTAGAAGACCCGTCGACCAAGATCCGGTATTTCATCCGCCAGGTCGGTGACGTCAACTTCTTCCTGATCTTCTTTATCCCATTGGCGGTCTGGTTTTTTTTCTTGCTGACGAAGCGGTACGCTCGTTACTTCCACGACATATCCGGAGGCATTCGTTCTCTTGCGGCGGGGCAGTTCGATGCTAAGGTCCATATTGCTTCGACGGATGAATTCGGCGATATCGCGCGGGATATCAATCTGGCCGGAGAGAAGCTGATGGAAGCGCAGGAGCGGGGGGATGCCGCCGAGAGCAGCAAGGAGCAGCTAGTATTGAATTTGGCGCATGATCTTCGCACGCCGCTCACTTCGGTGATCGGTTATTTGGACTTTATTCTAAAAAACGGGGACTTGCCGCAGGAACAGATTCAACATTATGCGATGATAGCCTATTCGAAGTCTCAGCGTCTGGAGCATCTGATCGACGAATTGTTCGAAGTGACGCGCATGAACTACGGAAAGCTCGATATCGTTCGCAATCCCATGGATCTGAGCGAGCTGCTGCATCAGATGAGCGAAGAGTTTTATCCACAGCTGGAGAACCGCGGATTGACCGCGAGAATGGATGTGGCTCCTTCGCTTGTCATTCAAGGCGATGGAGAACTCCTGGCCCGGGTATTCGAGAATCTGATCAGCAACGCCGTCCATTATGGCGGCGGCGGCCAATTTATCGACATCCATGGCCGACTGGAGGGCGAAGAGGTTGTCGTCGAGATTACGAACTACGGCGACTTTATTGCACCGGAGGATCTGCCCTATATTTTCGACATGTTCTATACGAGCGATAAGGCTCGAACCTATCATGAGGGCAGCACGGGGCTCGGCCTGTTCATCGCGCGCAATATCGTGAAGCAGCATCAGGGGAGGATAACGGCGGACAGCAACGTCATTCGTACAAAATTCCAGGTGCGACTGCCGGTAGGAGCGGAGGATGCGCCGGCAAATTAAAACACTTGCTATGTAAAACAAACAGTATCACACTGCTGCAAAAGGGGGGTTCTCAGGGAACATGACGTTTACCTCTGACCGCGTGAAGGTGCCGCTTGGATTATGGGGAAGCATTCGCCAAATGGGGATACAGCCTGGGGATATTGCCAGGCAAACGGGACTTCCGCTGGACGAAATTACTGGTGCCGAGGTGTCCGCTTCGCATTATTTCGCGATTTGGCGGGCGTTTGCGGAGCTTGTGGGCAGTACCGCCCAGGCAATCATTGGTCTGGCAACAGCTTTCGAGACGGCAAAGTATCCGCCATCCGTCTTAGCTACTTATCACGCCCGCGACTTCCGGGATGCTCTAAATCGAATGACCAAGTACAAGCAGCTATGTCCTCCCGAGAGTCTGACTATCCATGAAGAAGGGGATATATGCAGGATCGAGCTTGGATGGCAGCAAACCTTTAAGAGCGGGCCGCCCGTCTTGGCAGGGATTACGCTGGCATGCCTGATGGAGCTTGGTCGCCGGGGAACAGGCCGTCATTTAACGGCGAAGAGTGTTGAGTTTACAGAAGACATGGGTGACGACGTGGAAGCGTTGGAAGCTTATTTTGGCTGTAGAATACGGACCGGCGCACCGAACAATCGTCTGACTCTTCGGCGGAGCGATCTGGATCTTCCCTTCCTTTCTTACAACGAAGAGTTGTTGGAAATCTTGACTCCCGTGCTGGAGGACGCATTAGACCAGCGTAATGCCGTCCGCACCATCAGCAATGCGGTGAAATATATAATAAAGGGTATGCTTTCAAGTGGAAGACCCGAGATGAGAGCCGTCGCCAAAGAGCTGGGCATGAGCGAACGAACGCTCCAGCGGCGTCTTGTACGAGAGGCTACAAGTTTCAAGGCGCTGTTGTCGCAGTCCAGGCATGAACAGGCTCTGCACTACCTGGCGAATGATATGCTGGATATTAAGGAGGTCGCCTTCCTAGTCGGATACGAGGACCAAAACTCATTCTATCGCGCTTTCCGTGGCTGGGAGGGCGTTACGCCGGCATATTGGCGCGTTTCGCAAGAACATTGACGCATCATGCTAGTTACCCTTCGCCTCGAACAAGGTAACCTATTACATAGACCGAAAAAAAAGGAGACATGTGATATGGAGATGGGGTTGGCGAATAGAACGGCGTTGGTAACGGGATCCACCAAAGGGATCGGGAAAGCGATCGCGTTGGAGCTTGCCAAGGAAGGCGTGCATATATACGTAAACGGTCGGAATGCGGATGAAGCTGAAAGTGTCGTCCGGGAACTGAAGGAACGTTACCCGGATACGAACCCGCGCAATGCCGCGGCCGATCTGGTCGATAGCGGGCAGAGGGCGCGGTTGTTCGAAGCTTTTCCTCATGTGGATATTTTAATCAACAACATGGGGATTTATGAAATGATGAACTACGCCGACGTGCAAGACGAGGTATGGGAGAGATACTTCCGTACAAATGTCTTGGCTGCGAACGGCTTGTCCAAATTTTATTTGCCTAAAATGGTTGCTAACAATTTCGGACGGCTGATCTTTATCGGAAGCGAGGAGGCCGTTATGCCGGCAGGTCATATGCCCCAGTATGCCATGACCAAAACGATGCTTCTGTCCTTGTCCAGAAGCTTGTCGAAACTGACGGCAGGAACAGAGGTAACGGTAAACAGTATTTTGCCTGGACCGACGCTTTCGGAGAACGTGGAAGGCATCGTTAATGGCCTCTATTCGGAGAAGGGCTTAACATTCGCGGCAAAGGAGCGGCAATTTATGGAGTCCAGCCTGCCCCAATCCGAGCTGCGACGATTTATACGTCCACATGAGATCGGCAGACTTGCTGCCTTTCTCTGCAGTCCGTATGCAGCCGCATTCAGGGGTTCGCCGATTCGCATGGACGGCGGCATGGTGCCAACGATTTTTTAGCCTTGCGCTGTACGGAGCCTTCCTGGTCAGGTGCGGTTGTATAGGCGCGCCAAGACATGCTTATGAACAATTAGGGTCAGTCGAAATATTGGGCTGGCTTTTTTTGTTGAATAGGAAAACATGATTAGGTTGTAATGGAGCAAATACGCGCGATGATGATGCGGAGTGATTAGCACAGCAATCTTTTTATTCCTTGAACAGTTGGCATGTTTAGGAATCGGATAATTTTAAATTACACACTTCCCTTTTGCTACTAAAAGAGTTATACTAACTAAGTATTATATAGTTATTAACTAACTTAAATTCAGGAGGTAAAGAAATGTCGAATTTGAATATCGGTATTATTCTGGGCAGCACGCGTCAAGGACGTGTAAGTCCACAGGTTGGAGAATGGGTTAAAGGCATAGCGGATGGACGCGGCGACGCTTCTTACGAAATCGTGGACATCGCAGAATACAATCTTCCTTTCCTCGGCGAGGGTACAGGCGAAGAGCCGGGCTTGGCGGCTTGGAATGCCAAGCTGAGCAGCTTGGACGGCTTTGTATTTATCGTACAGGAATACAATCATAGCATTACTGGCTCGCTTAAAAACGCTGTGGATTCTGCTCGCGAGGCATGGAATGACAAAGCTGCAGGCATCGTCAGCTATGGCTCCACTGGCGGAGCGCGTGCTGCAGAGCACCTTCGCGGCATTCTGGGCGAGCTGTCGGTCGCTGACGTACGCGTTCATCCGACACTGTCGCTGTTCACAGACTTCGAAAACTACTCCGTCTTCAAACCGGCTGACCTTCATCTGACGAATGTCAACGCGATGCTGGACCAAGTCGTGGCATGGAGCGGCGCTTTGAAGACTCTGAGAGCTTAATGACATTTTAATAAATGCAGAAGAAAAACCGCGGAGCTTCCGCGGTTTTTTTGTCGTCGTTAGATACAATGCAGCGTTGTTATACATAACGGACCAGCAGATGAATCGTTGATCGTTGAAATTATTTGGTCGAAACGGAGCAAAATGCGGCTCGGATCGTGCAATTAACGTCGCCTGTGTCGCTACAAGAGGGACGATAGATCGGCTGCCAAACGCCGGACGGGCGGCTTCGAATCCTGATGGAGCAAGTAAATATATGCCGGACGGGGCAGCTCCGCAATGGACTTGTCCACCGCGCCGATCAGCTGCAGCTCGTCCAGCCGTCCCGACAGCATGCGAGGCGTGACCTGGCCCAAAGCGAATCGGATATCCTGGAACCTCGTATGCTCGTAATGAAGAGCGAGCAGAAGAGGAAGATTCCAGGCTTTTGCCGAGAGTCGACCGTATCCCAGCATGCCTTCGGCGGATTGAACGGCTTTGGCCGCATCCCGCAGCAGTAATCCCTTTTCGGTCAACACATATTCAGGCAAGGCGGGGTGGCGTCGTTCCAGCGGCGACAAATGCCGGAGCAGCCCATGCTCAGCCATCCGCTTTAAATTGTCGCTAAGCCGTGCTGGCGTAATCTGCAGCCGATTTTGCAGCGGAGTGAACCTGCCGCCGCTAGGCTCAACCTCCAGCAGCAAAGGAACGGTCCATTGTCCCGACAGCTCTTGAGCCAGGCCTAGAATACGTTGTTCCGTGTTCAGGCGGACTCCAACTCTTCGGATAACATCAGATTATGCCCGTCCGGATCGACGAACGTCGCGAGCTTGGCCATGCCTGGCACCGTTTCGGTATCGCCGATAAATCGGACGCCGCGCTGCTCCAGCAACTCTCTGGTATGTACGATGTCATAAACCTCGAATACGGTGGAAGAAGTGGAAGGGACGACCTCTTCTGCCTCCGAAAAGCCAATGATACAATCCTTCGTGTTCGTATTGACCATAGCCATGCCAGTGTCGGGATCATGGAAGTTTACTTCGAAGCCTAGCTTCTCCTTGTAAAAATCAATCGTTTGATCCAAGCTCTTGACACTGTACCATACAGTTACCCCTGGTTTGAACATTTAAGCACCTCCGATAGTTTGCCACAATAGAATTATTTGGTGATAAGGCCTCGATAGAGGAATTATCATATCGATATCATATCAAGTATATTTTCGATAGTAAAGTCCTGATTATTGCGGATTGTAAGTCAATACGCTTACAATAGATAGAAATTAAGAGAATCGGAGGTGCCGGAATGAGTCGTAAGCTGGCGATGGTGACGGGCGCGAATTCGGGGATGGGTCTGGCTACTACAATCGGGCTTGCCAAGGCGGGCATGCGCGTCGTGATGGTATGCCGCAGCGAGGCAAGAGGCAAGGAAGCTCTGGCGAAAGTGCGGGATGCGGCGGGCGGCGATGCGGCGGAGCTTATGTTGTGCGATCTGGGTTCCTTCGCCGATATTCGCAGGTTTGCCGCGGAATTTAACAGCCGCGGCGACGCGCTGGACGTGCTTGTCAACAATGCGGGCGTCGTCAGTCTAAAGCGGACGCTGACGAAGGACGGCTTCGAATCCATGATCGGAATCAATCATCTGGGACATTTTTTGTTTACGATGCTTCTGCTGGACAGAATCAAGGCAGCGAAGCAAGGAAGGATCGTCGTCGTGGCGTCTGGCGCGTACAAGGCTGGGCGACTGAACTTCGACGATTTCAATCTGACGAAAGGATTTAATGTCGCCAAGGGCTACGGACAATCGAAGCTTGCCAATATCCTGTTCGCAAGGTCGCTCGCGAAGAGGCTGGCCGGTACGACGACGACGGTCAATTCGCTTCATCCCGGCGCGGTCGCCACCAACATCGGAGTAAGCAGAGAGACGGGATTCGGGAAGAGCGTGCATGTTTTGCTCAAACCGTTTTTCCTCACGCCGGAGCAAGGATCGGAGACGGCGCTGCATCTGGCGTTAAGTCCGGAGGTGAAGGATGCGAGCGGAGAATACTTCTACAAGAAACAAGCTCAAGCCCTTGCGGGCAAAGCGGCAGACGATGAATCGGCCGAACGTTTATGGAAGTGGAGCATGGAGGCAGTTGGGCTGAAGGGATAAAAGGCTTCTAATACATTCGAGAATACAGCGGATTTGTAGTAGAACGACCGCAACAAAAAAATGAGGGGGTGCCGGATTTGGTTAAACCAAATCATTGTAGAAACTGGATGAGCATCGTGCTGCTTGGCGTTGTACTGCTGTTGACAGCAGCTTGCGGAGGCTCCGTGTCCGAAACGTTGGTGGGTTATGCCGTAGCTCATTCCGAGCAGGGCGTGCTTGTCGTCGAACCGTTGAACGAAGACCCTGAATCGGACAAAACTTTCAGAGCCGCTGTATGGGTTGGCAATCTGCACAGAAATCAAGTTGGCAACCTGCTGCAAGTGCAGCTGGGAGCTCGGGCCGACTCCTATCCCGGGTTATCTTTATCGAAGAAAACGAAGCAGCAACAGCAGCCCAAAGGGGAGCGGAGCGTGCTTATCGCAAGCCTGGATTATGCCAAAACCAAGTGGGAGAACGGATTGCCCGTCATCGATTCCGTCTCGTACGATAAAGAGGCTGCGAAGTGGGAGATTGACTTAGGGTGCTTGCTTGACGAGGAGCAGAAGCTGAAGCTGCTTGTTGACGCCAAACAAGAAATTGCGGAGCTTTAATCCGTATTCATAGAATGGAGATTGATTATAGACTATGGGAGGCAACATTTTATACTTCTACTGGGGGTTAAAGCCGCAGAGAAGAAAAATGGACAAAAAAACAAGCCTGATTTTATTTGTCCATTGAGAGTGCATTTGGATTTTCGTATGATACATTAATAGATAATGATTATCATTATCCATTAAACAGGCGAAAAGACAGATGGAGGGCAACAAAATGAAAAAGGCAGGAAAATGGTTGACAATCCTGATGGCGGCCGCGCTCACGACCGGAGCGCTGTCCGCGTGCGGAGGACAAAACAATAACAACGCAACGGGTCAAGTAGAAGAAGCGAATAAAGGGGGGAACGAATCGTCGCAAGAGAGCGCTAAGCCGGAGAGCGGCGGAACGTCGCAAGACGCTACGCAATCGTACGAAGACTGGACCGGTCATACGGTCGAAGTGCCGAAACAACCGCAACGGGTAATCTTCCATGGGGAGACAACAGGCGATCTAGCTGCGCTTGACGTTAGTCCGGTAGGCATTATGTTGAGCTCCGTCGAGGGTACCTTAAGCGAGAAGCAATTCCAGGATGCCGAGGATGTCGGGTTCCCGTTTAACGTGGAGAAGGCCGTGGAACTGGATCCGGATCTAATCATTTTCGGCAACTCGGATGAAACCCAATACGGGACGATAGCGAAGGTTGCGCCTACCGTGACTTTCGATACCTTCGGATCGCTGGACGAACGTCTGACGAAGCTGGGGCAGCTCCTTGGCAAGCAAGAAGAAGCCAAGCAATGGCTGGAAGCCTACCATAAGCAAGAAGCGGCGATGTGGAAGGCGATCAGGGACGGCGGAATTGGCGAAAACGAGACGGCCACGGTATTTACCATGTATCCGGGCAATCGGTTGTTTGCCATGGCTAACACGGGGTTGTCGCAAATTTTGTACTCGGAAGGCGGCTTTAAGCCGACGCCTCTCGTGCAAGAAGCGTTGGACGGCGGACAAGGCTTCGTCGAGATCAGCTTCGAAAAGCTTCCGGAGTACGCGGGAGATCATCTCTTTTTGCTCACGCCAGTCGATGGCGAAGCCGTGAACGAGTTGAAGGAATTGGAGAAGGGCCAGGTGTGGAGCGGCCTTGAAGCCGTCAAGAAGGGCAATGTGTATACGTTTGGTTTGCTGGAAGCCTATAGCGATGCGCTATCGCGGGAATGGTTGATCCAGCAATTGCCGATGGCGCTGCTGAAGTCCGAATAAACCGTTTCTATGATTCGAAGCCGCTTATCGTTGGGTTGATAAGCGGCTTTCGATCGTCTACAATGATAACAATTTTATTGTCATGTCATGTCTGGAGGACGTAGGATGGATCAAGCAAGATCTCACGGGGAGAGGCTTCGCTCTTTGCTTTTTCATATGCTTGAAGCACGACAGTGGATGCTTCGCGAAGATCAAGTGACGGAGGAGCGGAGCCGCTCATTTTATACGCTGCTTCTTGTTGCTTCCGGCGACTGCAGCTTGTATGCGGATGACGGTCTGATCCCGGCGCTGGAGCAAAGCTGCTTCATTTTGCCGCCTCGACAAAGATGGTACATTAGCAACTATTCGGGGGAGGAAGTCCTTCTCTATGAGATAACCTTTAAAATGATAGACGCGGATTCCGAAAGCGTCTTTCGCGAGCCGCTGCGGCCGATTCATTATAATTGGAGACTGTTTCCTTATTCTCGCGGGCTCAAATTGACCCGGCAATTGACCGCCGAAGAGGGGCAGGAGCCCGATAGCGGTGCGGAATCCGGATTTTCCGCGAACCCGGGGATGGATTGGCTCAACCGTCGTCTCGTGTTCCAGACCTTGATCGGAATGCTGCTAGAGCATAACTCGGAGCATATAACGAGTGGAGGAGCGCTTCCTTCCGCGGAACGTTCGATCGCTTTTATAGAGGAGCATTATAATCTGCCTCTAAGTATCAAACATTTGGCCGAGCAAGCCGGCATGCCGCAAAGTCAATATGTATCCATGATAAAGCAGCTGACGGGATCCGCCCCGCTGGATTTCTTAAATCAGCTTCGCATAAAACACGCGAAGACGCTGCTTGTGACGACGGGAGACCCTCTTCGGGAAATCGCGAAAAAGGTCGGCTTCGAGGACGAATATTATTTCAGCAGACGATTTCGCCAGAGCACGGGAATTGCCCCAAGGCAATATGCGCAATCCATGAGGGGGAGCAAGAAAATTATCGATGATGCCGGTCACGAGGTGCGTATACCGCTGAGTCCCCGACGCATTGTGTATTTCGGAGAAGTATTAGGCGATTTGCTGGCGCTTGGCGTCAGACCGGTGGGGAGCAATCTATACGAACTGGGAACCTCATGGCTGTCGGAAGAGGATGGCGGCCTGGAAGGAATCGAGGATATTGGAATTCCGTTTCGCTTAAGCAAAGCAAGGGCATTGGAGCCCGACTTGATTATTCTGTCCAACATGGATGAACGCATCTATGGGGAGATCAGCGCTATCGCTCCTACCATTGTGTACAATTCTTACGATTCCCTTTTGCCGAGACTGCGGAGACTGGGCGAGTGGCTGGGAAAAGGCGAGGAAGCGGACAGCTTTATGGATCGGTATTCGCTGCTTCTCGAGGATGCGAGGCTCGCGTGGAAGCAAGGTATGAGCAACGGCGAGAAGGCATCGGTATTTATATGCCATAGGGGACGCAAATGGTTCGTAATGGGAAGGTTAGGTTTATCTGAATTGCTGCATAACGTGGATGGGACGTCCCTTACCGATGGGATCCGGGCGCTGATTGCTGCCGGAGATGCTTACCTGATGATCGACCGGCAGGATATCGCCAAACATGCCGGCGATATCCTGTTTATTCCCATGCCGGAGAATTCATCGTCTCGCGAAACAACGGAGCAAATGCTCCGGAGCGACCTGTGGCTTAGCATTCCGGCAGTGCGGCGCGGACTCGCGTTTGTGGTCGAGGAGAGCAGATGGAATCTGTACGACGCGATTTCGCGCATTCGTCAATTGGAGCATTTGCAATCGCTTATCGATCGCGTCCACGAAAATCGGGATTAACATAAACGGCAATTCCGGTCGTCTATCGGAAAGACCGTAAGGTTAACGCCGCTTCAGCATATGCAGAATAACGGCCATCGTTTCTTCCAGCGCTTCCGGCTCGTTAGGGCGCTCCGCAATCCATAACGCGGATTCATTAAGCGCTCCGGACAGGAAGCGGGTCATGGCGGCTGGAGAAAGCCCGGAATAATACCCGTGCTCCTGTAAAATCTCGAGCTGCTCGCGAAGATGCCGCATCGCGTTCTCTTCGTCCAAGCGCCTCCAAGTTTCCCACCCTAACACGGCAGGTCCGTCCAGCAGGAGAATGCGCAGGGCGGAAGGAGAAACAGCCGCCTCCACAAATGCCTTGCAGCCGAGAATCAGCTGCTCAAGCGGATCATCGCTTCGCGACGCTTCACGCTCTACTTTCTCGCCAAGCTCCGCTTGCACGACCGACACAACCGCCTTGAACAAACCGAGCTTGTTCCCGTAATGATGATATAACGCTCCTCTCGTCATGCCAGCTTCGGCGACGATCTCCTCTAGCGACGCCTTGGCGTAGCCGTGTTCCGTAAACCGTATTCTGGCGATGTCAAGCAGCTTGTCCGCCGTCTCTTGCGAATGCTCCTTCGTTCTTCTCATCGGTTAGGAAGCCTCCTTGCGGGATATTCACAACTATCATTTTGCGCTTCCCGGATCGAAGCTTCAATTCTTATAATGATCTGCATAATTCTCGGCTGGAGGAATGTTGGTAATAACGTCGATCAGGACGCCGTTGGGGTCGCGCGTGATGAAGTGGCGCTGGCCGAAAGCTTCGTCCCGAATATCGAGCTCGACCGGCAGCCCCGTTTGCCGAATGAGACGTTCGTATTCCAGGTCTACATCATCGACTTCGATATTCAAAATAAGGCCTTGCGTCGACTTGCGGAAACCTTCCGGGATTGTGCCGTGACTAGGCTCGAGAATGGCAAGCTCGAAGGCGGGACCCGTTCCCTCGATTCGCAAGCTGACGTACCATTCGGATTCGAACACGATTCCGAATCCGAAGTGCTCGCAGTAAAATTTCGCTGTTTCCTCTACATTTACTGTAAGTAAAACGGGATATAAGCTTGCAACTCTCATTGTTTTAAGTCTCCTTTGGTATTGGAATATTTTTAATTTAACATACATACAGTATGTATGTAAATATGCAAACACAAATGTACCAAAGCAAAATAAGCAAGGCGTCCGAGCGAATACATCGCTTTGGGCGCCTTGTTGGTCTGACGAATCGTTAAATTTTGAACTTTGACAACCTTTCGAGCAATTCTTCGACCATGTTGCTTAGCTGAGCAGAGGAAGCCGATATTTCTTCCATGGAAGCAAGTTGCTCCTCGGATGCGGCGGCAACGCCTTGCGAACCGGCGGCAGCTTCGGATGCGAGCCCGGACAGTCCGTTCATGTTTTCCGCGATCTGCCCGGTGCTTGCGGACAGCTCTTCCGCCGCCGCCGATACCTCCTGAATCTGAACATTGACGGAAGTCATCTCCGTCAGAATACGACCGAATAATCGCTGACTGTTCGTGATGCTGGCGAGACTATTTTGTACATTCGCATTTCCCGCGGCCATTATTCTGGAAGCATTATCGGTATCGGTACGAACGGCCGCGACAAGCTGCGTGACTTCGTCCGCAGCCTTGCGGGTTCCATCCGCAAGCTTGCGGATTTCGCCGGCGACGACGGCGAAGCCTCTTCCATGCTCGCCAACGCGGGACGCTTCGATTGCCGCGTTTAACGCGAGCAGATTGGTTTGCGTGCTGATAGCCGTAATGGCGTCGATCATGCCGCCAATCTGGACGGAACGCTCCTCAAGTCTCCGGATAGCCGCCTCTGTCTCTTCTGCGGAACGAACGACGATTTCCATCTCCGAGACGGCGTCCTGCAAGGCAATGCTGCCCGTCCGCGTCTGTGCCGTTACATCGTCGGCCGAAGTCGAGACGGATGAGGAGGATCCTGCGATGCGTTCGGCGGCGATCGTCATCTCTTCCATAATTCGCGAGGATTCGATGGCGTGTTCATTCTGCGTGACGGCGCCGTCGGCAATTCGGCCGATCGATTCAGCTACGTTCTGGGCGGCATGGCTGGTCTGTTCCGCGCTCGCCGTCAACTGCTGCGAGGTCGCTCCTACAGCCATGGACAAGTCGGAGACCAAGCGGAACATGTCGCGCAGCTTTTCCGTCATATCGTTGAAGTATCCGCTCATCACTCCGATCTCGTCGCCGGATTTAACCTCCATCCGCTGGGTCAGGTCGCCCTGCGCCATTAGAAGCAGCTTGCCGGATAATGTCTTGAGCGGCCGGGTAACCATCATTCGGATCATAATCGTCATGATCAGCGCCAAAACCAGTATGCCCGCCAGTGCGGTTGCCAGAGCTGTCGTGCGAGCCTCGTAATAATATGACATGATAGTTGACTTCGATATGGTGGTGACGGCATACCAAGTTTGCTCGGAGCCTGGCAGCGTTATGGGCTCGAATAGGCGTAACATCTCGACTCCCTTAGAATTCGGCGTATATCCTTTTAAGGTCAAACCTTCCTTGACTTGCTGCCATAGCGATACCTTCTGAGGATTATCCCCGTAGCCGTTCATTACGGATGCGGGATCGTTGGGATTGGCGACATAGATGCCTTTGTCCGTGACCAGGGACACGTAACCTTCCATTGGGGTATACTTCAACGCTTCTTCTTGAAGCTGCTCCAGCGATAAATCGATGCCGATTATGCCGACAAAGTTCTCGTCAGTGTCCAGGATTGGTTCGACGATCGACATAATTTGTTCCTCTTTACCTGCGATCTGATAAGTATACGGTTCTATATACGACAGTTTTTTGCTGGCTTTCGGGATCAAATAATAATCGCCAGTGCCAGGCTTGTCATAATCAACAAGCGGCTCCAAGTGAATGCTATCATTCTTCTTGACAAGGTAAGGAAGGAATCTGCCCGTTGCATCGTCATATGCCGCTTTGTTCCGATTGAGGGCATCGTTGCCGTCGAAGGCGTTCGGCTCCCATAACGTATAGATGGCAAAGAGCTCCGGCCGGCTCTCCAGAACATGATGGAGAAGCTCGATCGTTTCTTCCCGCGATACCGACCGGTCTTTCCGCGAAATGGCGAGCAGGTCGGACAGCGACTTCAGCGTCGCGCTCATGCTCGACATCGTAATTTGAAGATCCGTGGCGTATTGCACCCCTGCCGTTTTGGCTTCCAGTTCCCCCTTTTCGATGCTTTGTTTCTCAAGCTCGCCCAGATTAATATACAGATTCGACCCGAGCACAAGCACCAGCATAACCCAGACGACTAACGTGAATTTCATAGCCAGCGACAGCTTGCGCAGTTTTGACAAGATGGTCACCTCTTTCTTTATGTATAGGCGATTATTCGGCATAATTCGACAATCAGTGAATAGTTCAAAAGGACTATAATTCGGACGGACGTTTTCGAAATAAATTGTTCAATTCGAAAACGATTCCGAGATCGTTGGACGCTTGTAATTCGATTCGGTATAATTTGGTGATGCTTGTGGAACGGAACTTGGTAACGGCATTACTAAGATGCAGGGGAGACTTGGCGAATGCGTTCGTTTTGGTTATGGTTTGTTCTTTTGTCCGCGGCATTATTGCTGGCAGTGCTTCAGGAAAATGCCGATGGGGATGAGTCGGCGAGGCGCATGTTGTTCTCTGCGCTGCTGCTTGCAGCCTATTTCGCGGCGCCGTTATTGCGGAGAAAACCAGCGGCGTTAACGGCGCTTCTGTGCGGTGCCGCAGTGTTTGCAGCCATTGCATTATGGCCATCCGACGGGCAAGGCCATAATCCTTACCCGCTTCTGGTGTTCGCTTTGCTGGCCGGCAAAGCTGCCTTTCGGTTACCCGGGGGTTATGCCGTAATCGTCGGGGCGTTCTCACTGGCGGGAGCTGCCGCGCCTGCCATACTGGGGGAGCCCGGTTATCCGCCGCTGTTCCTGCTCCTGTTCGCCATCGCGTTCGGCATAGTCGCCTATCTGGCCGGTACGATGATCGGGGAGCGCGACGAAGCAACGGCGAGAAGCGAGGCGCTGTTAAGCGAATACAGGTTGATGAAGCGCAGGCTGGCGACGAGCGAGGAGGAAGCGCGGCAGGATGAACGATCGCAAGTGGCGCGTGAAATCCATGACTCCGTTGGCCATAAGCTGACGGCGCTGATGATGCAGATCGAGATGCACCGGTTGTCCGCGGAAGCGGAATCGAAGGAGATGCTGGCAGAATTTAAGGTACTGGCCAAAGAAAGTTTGGAGGAGACGAGAAGCGCTGTAAAAACATTAAACGAAGAGGAGGGCGGAGGCCTGGCCGCGATTCTCCGACTGCTGCGCAAATTGGAGGCCGAAAGCTTGATGCGCATCGAATTTACGGTCAAGGACGGCACTTTGACGGCGCCGCTTGTTCCGGCCCAATCCATCGCGATCTACCGGGCGCTTCAGGAGGCGCTCACCAACGCCATGCGGCATGGGGTCGGCAGGGAAGCGAAGATCAGCTTCGAAGCGCCGGGCGGAGGGAGCGTATTCCGCTTCGAGGTGACGAATCCCGTGAAGCAGGGCGGTGCCTTCTTCGAAGGCTTCGGGCTGCGCGGCATGCGCGAACGTATCAAGGAGACGGGCGGGCAGCTCGAGGTTTCCTCATTCGCAGATGTTTTTATTGTTAGAGGCACCTATAATTTGGTCGACAGGGAGGGCGAATAATATGATTCGTATTTTAATTGCCGAGGATCAAGCCATGGTGCGTCAAGGTCTGAAAATGATGATGGAAACGGATCCCGAGATGATCGTAACAGGGGAGGCGGGAAACGGGAAGGAAGCCGTAGCCCTGTGCGAGAAACAGGCTTTCGATGTGGCCGTGCTCGATATCCAGATGCCGGAGATGTCGGGACTCGAGGCGCTCAGAAGCATTCGTTCCCGCTGGCCTCGCTGCAAGGTGCTGATGCTGACGACCTTTAACGACGACGAATACGCTTTAGAAGCGATGAAGTGCGGAGCGCACGGCTACATGCTGAAGGATGCGGAGCCGGAGGCGTTGGTTCGCTCTATCCGCAGCTGCTTGTCCGGCGGTTTGTCGCTGCAAGAAAATGTGGCGGCGAAGCTGATCCCAAGGCTGCTCGGCGACGCGAAGGAGCCTTCGGTCGATGCGTCGATTACGCCCAGAGAGCTTGCCATCACTAGGCTGGTTGGCGAAGGCAGGAGCAATAAGGAAATTGCCGAGGAGCTCGGACTATCCGTCGGGACGGTCAAGAACCATATCAGCGGCATCATGGA
Source organism: Paenibacillus sp. MY03 (assembly GCF_002165585.1). NCBI lineage: Bacteria > Bacillati > Bacillota > Bacilli > Caryophanales > Paenibacillaceae > Paenibacillus > Paenibacillus sp. MY03. The sequence goes on from NZ_MXQD01000032.1 coordinate 70,034, forward strand.
CAAGCTGGATCTCCGCGACCGGACGCAGCTTGCCATCTATGCGATTCGTCATGGCATTGTGTAAGCGTCGCTGCAAATAAAATGACGGAAGTCATGGTTGCCTTCCCGATGAGTGACTGAAGACAGTGATCGTACTGTCTTTTTTCTATTACAATTAGACCAAGGCGATACAGAAGGACTTAGTGGATCGAAATGGAGGGCAACCGCATGCTGGAAACAGTGGAGCTTGGCAAAACGTTTAAAGGAAAAACGGCGGTGGACGGCGCCAGCATTTATCTGGAGGAAGGAGAGGCCGTCGGGCTGCTCGGGCCGAACGGAGCGGGCAAATCGACGATGATCTCGATGATCGCTTCCTTATTGAAGCCGACCTTCGGCGATGTTCGTCTGAACGGACAAAGCGTGCTGAAAAATCCCGCCATGATCCGTCGGACGCTTGGCGTCGTGCCTCAGGAGATCGCATTGTACGCGGAGTTAAGCGCCTATGAGAACTTGAAGTTTTTTGGCCGAATCTACGGGCTCAAAGGAAAGCTGCTGGAGACGAAGATGCAGGAGGTGCTGGAGATGGTAGGTCTCCGCGAGCGCCAAAAGGAACTGATCCGGACGTTCTCGGGCGGGATGAAACGGCGCATTAATATTGCGGCGGCGCTGCTGCACGATCCCAGGCTCGTTATTATGGATGAGCCGACAGTGGGCATCGACCCGCAGTCACGCAATCATATTTTGGATACGGTGCGCCTCTTGAACCGCGAGAAAGGAACGACCGTCCTGTATACGAGCCATTATATGGAAGAGGTCGAACAGCTGTGCAGCCGCGTCTACATTATGGACCATGGACGGATTATCGCATCCGGCACGCATAATGAACTGGGACGCATCCTGTCCGGTGAGGATACTCTTTATGTAAAGATGAGCGCTCCGAGCCCGGGTTTCGTCCATGAGCTTACAAGTCTTGAATCGGTGAGACAAGCGGAAGAGACCGGAGACGGGGTAAAGCTGATCGTGGCCAAACAAACCAATATTTTGTCCGAGGTAGTGGGAACGGCGGATCGACATAAGGTGCAGATTCTTAACCTGCATGTCCACTCTCCGAGCTTGGAGGATGTTTTCCTCCACCTTACGGGCCGGAAGCTCCGGGATTGAGGGGGAAGAGAGATGGGTATTTTTTTTCGGAAAGATTTTCTGACCTACTGGCGAGATCGAAAGGAATTACTGATCGCCATCCTTATGCCGCTTGTTCTCATCTTCGTGATGAGCTTTGCGTTACCGAACTGGTTCGGCAACGAGACGCCTTCCATTCATATGAAGATCGGTTTTGTGGTAGAGGATGATGCAGCGAGCGGAATTGCGGCGTTTAAGGAATCGCTGGGCGGATCAGGCAGGACGGAAGGGGAGATCGCTGCTCTCGCAGCGGCGGCGGATGACTTGAATCCAGTTTTGCTTCTGAGAGGATTGTTGGACAGCGAGGAGTTCCGGGGCATCGCAGAGGTCGTGGAGACAGATGCGGCAGCGGCGCTCGGTCAGCTTGAGAACGGAAAATGGACAGCCATCGTGACGATACCGGCTGGATACACGCAATCGGGTCTTGGCGGCATGCTGCTGGGGCAAGAGGAGACCGTGCCGCTTCGGATAACAGCCGAGGAAACCTCCATGGAGCTGGACGTTCTTCGCGACGTGCTCGGTGATTATTACCGCTCGCTCAATTTCTCCATGGCTATCGATACCGTTATGAAGGCTTCCGGTTTCGTGCCAACGGGAGGAGTCGACGCAGCCCTTGCGCCAATAGGCGGAATCGAACAGGTAGAAGGTTTCCGCATCATTACGTCCAGTCAATATTTTACGTTGTCCATGAGCGTCCTGTTCTCCATGTTTATGGCCATGACGACGGCGACCAAGGCGATGACGGAGAAGAGGGAACATGTATTCCAGCGTATCTTGCTGTCAGGAGCACGGCCCGTTCATTATGTTGCGGGGAAGGCGATGTCTACCTTCTGTATGACGATGCTGCAGGCTGTTATCGCCTTTCTTGTTTGCCACTTTGTATTGAACTTATTCCCTGGCGAATCGCTGTCATTCTGGCTTGGCGTTTCGGCGCTTTTGACGGTTTATTGCATCGGAATGGCGGGTTTAGCTACCATCTTTACATCGATTACGTTCCGGTTGAAAGAGGATTCGGCCAGCGGTTTGATGATGATCGTCGTCATGGTGTTCGGTACGCTGAGCGGCGGATTCGTGCCGGTGTACGTGCTTCCGGACTGGATGCGCGGGATCGGCGAATGGACGCCGAACGGGATGGCGCTGGCGGCATACACGGACTGGATCCAACAAGGTATCGTGCCTGATCTATATAAGTCTACGGCATTGCTGTTGATCTTTTCCGTAGCGGCTATCATCGTCGGAATCGCCATGTTTCCGAGAAAGGGGCGGATCTGATGTCGGCCGTCATGTTATCGCAATGGATGAAGGAAAGACGCTCGCCCTACGTTCTCATGTTATTTATCGTGCTTAGCGTTTTGGCCGTCCTCCTCTTCGGCTCGAGCAACGGAGGCAGCTTGAAGGTCGACGTATTCTCCGATGCCGGAATGCCGGAAGAGCAAGCCTCTCTGCTTGTTGCCCGATTGAACGAAAGCGAAGCGTTCGTGTTCCGCATGTTGGAAGAAGAAGAAGTCAGAAAGAATGTGCAGGAAGGGCGGTCGGCGGCAGCCGTACGCTTAATGGCCGAAGACTTTCGCATCCTGGCTTCCGTGAACGATTACAACGTCCAGCTTCTGGAGAGCCAAGTGGCGAGCGTCTACAAGGAGGAGCTGCAGATTCGCTCCGCCATGGCAGCTGCCGGCAGTCCGAGCGGCTTTCGCGAAGACGTCTTGCGCTACCTGGAGAATCCTCCGCTGACTATGGAGCTCGCCTCCCCCGATGGGGGGAGCGTTGAATCCTATAATATGGGACTCCAGTTGACCTTTGCGTTCGCCTTGTTCGTCGTCATGTTCACGATCGGCTTCAAGATCAACGCGATCAACGCAGAGAAGACATCGGGCATCTGGGATCGGATGGTGCTTTCGCCTCTGAGCAAAACCGCGATGTACATGGGCCATCTGACATACAGCACGATTATTGGCTTCATTCAGGTCGTTCTTGTGCTTGCGATCCTTCGTTTCGGATTCGGATTCGCCATCGGCGACCGCTATGGCGAGCTGCTGGCCGTATCGCTCCTCTACGTCGTATCGGTCGTGGCTATGGCCATGCTGTTCACGGGAATTACCCGCACGCCGGAGAAATTCAACATGATCTATCCATCGATCATTCCGGTTATTCCCCTTATCAGCGGAGCATACATGCCGCCGGGCGTATTCGATAACGCGATCCTTCAAGCCTTTGCGCAACTATTCCCGCTGTCGCATGCCATGGATGCCATGCTTGGCATCTCCATGCACGACTTCGGCTGGACCGAGCTGTATTTGCCAATTGCGAAGCTGCTTTTAGTCACCGTGCTGTTTATGGGCATCGGCATTAATTTGGTGGAGAGAAACAGGTGACGGAGCAACGTTAGGAGAGCATGCTGGATAAGATAGACGCTCTATAAGTTAAACTGACAACCTCAATCAACGAAATTCCAAATGTTTTATGCCGACAGTAGCAAACTAACGTATGACGAGGCTGTCCCGAGGTCAAATATGATCTTGGGGCAGTTTTGTTGTTAGCCGGGGAATGGTTAACGTGACGCTTTGCTGTAGTACACATTTGAAGCAATGGAAGGATTACGTTTTCTGTAGTATCGCTTTGTTCAGGGGACCAACTCAGTCCGACATTCGGTAGAAGCCGTCCAGTAGCATGCGCGCGAGCTTGTCGACGCTCAGTTAGTGCTTGCCAATGAAAGGAAACTGACTCCAAACGTCGGAGCCCCGATTAGACAAGACGACGAGCCCTTTGCCTTTGTCGCGGTTAAAGGCCGCGAAGCTGCTGGAGCCATATGTGCCTCCGTTATGCCAATGCGTCGTCGACCCGTCCTGCTCTTTGTAGAACATCCAGCTGTATTCGACCGCGAGATCGGAGAGTTTGTCGTCGACGCTCCAAATTCCTTCCTGCTCGCCTATGGCGAGCAGGAGGCCGGTCATTGTTTTGGTTATGGAGCCGACTTCGTATAACGATTCCGCGAGTGCTGCATCCGGCTCATGCAGCCATTGTCCATTGCGCGAGTAGCGAGTCCCGGCCTTATCGATAAAGCCAATCGCTAATCGGTGACCCGGAGCGTTGCTCCAGCGATCGACGTTCTTTTCCGCATCACGTTATCCAGTATGTGTTCCACGAGACCATCCCCTTTTGATCATTGATCGTACTATGGTTATTCGACGAGTCGGTTGCCGATCCTTTTGGGGATAAGGGGCACGGTTTACAGGAGTTTTTGAGTGCTGGAGAGCTGGAATGCTGGAGTACCGGTGTTGGAGAGTTGTTGGAGTGCTGGTGTTGGAGAGTTGTTGGAGTGCTGATGTTGGAGAGCTAGTGCTAGCATACGCTTTGGCTATTTTAACAAACGATAAAACAATTGAGCGAAAATACACAATTAAGATGAAGTTAGAGCCATTTTTTCGTACATTTGTACATATATACACAAATATAGGTTCAAAGAGTTCCCGAAGGACGATAGGAAGCGAGAATTTGTGTATTTTCGTACAATTTGCTGGACAGGACCCCATTTGTCATAGAAATTGGGGAGAAATGCACAAATGTGCAGCAAGGCTGATTTCCGGGCCATGCCATGTACAGCCAAGGCGATGAGTTTCACTATGGGAGATGGAGAACCTTATAAGTAAGGGGTGTTCGAGAGGATGTTCATACCTATTCGGCAAGCCCCTTAATGTTCAAGCTATGTAACTCGTACTCAAAGAACCGTCAGGGTGGTTTGTCCCTGACGTTTTTTCTCATTGTCTTTCCGTTGCCCCCTGACCTTCGCATGACCTTCCGTTTGACCTTTTATGAGCCTCGCATGACCTTCACTTATCCGCTGCTTTGGAATTTCACCTTACCCCGAAGGAAGGCTGATTACATTTAGTTAGTCGAGACGATGAGTGGCGGTGAACGTTGCGGCGCTAAAGTTTCTTCGGTTCGGCGAAACTTTTGGTACTGTGGCTAACGGTTGAAAAGCAAAGAATTGGAGTCTGTTTCTTGAAAATAATGTCTTATGAGTCCGATAGAAATGGAAAACGGGCATTTTCCTTGAATTAAGGTCTGTGGTGTCCGTAAGAACCAAAACGGAATGATTGGAGCGGGCATGAATTGTTCATTGGGACGGGAAATTCGTGCAACGCGTTGACGAAAAAAAAGGCGGCACAGGGTGGCAATTGCCAAATCCTGATACCGCCGGTTGTTAAACGCTAGCCATTTATAGGTTTGCAGCTTATTGGGGCTTGGAATACCCGGAATGGAACGACCTGCACTGCCGGAGGACAGCTCTGCCAGAGGACGGTGCAGTCGCTTGTTACATGCTGCAGACATTTAAGTCAGCTTTATGGAAACGCCAGAGGACGGCGCAGCCGTTTCTCTTTGTTTCATGTTGCATTCGCTCTTTTTTTTTCATGTTGCATTCGCTCTTTTTTTTTCATGTTGCATTCGCTCTTTGTTTCATGTTGCATTCGCTCTTAGTTTCCTGTTGCAGTGCTAGGTCAGCTTAATCGAAACGGCATGTTCACCGCCCCGATCTTCCAGTTCTATATAGGCTTCGGGGCCTGCCTCCAGATCGAATGGCGCGCCTTCGATATGCTCCCGCTTGAAATCCAGCAGATAACGGGTCTCGCCGAATCGGTAGGCGACCTTAAAGCCCGGCCAATCGGACGGCACGCAAGGATTTAAGAAAAGCTTGTCGCCAAACTTGCGAATGCCGAGAATCCATTCGATGCCGCTCTGGTACATCCAGCTGGAGGCGCCGGTATACCAGGTCCAGCCCGCATGGCCCTGATGCGGCTCGGCCGTGTACACATCCGCAGCCATCACGTATGGTTCGCCGTAGTAGGTCCGAACCTCGCGGTCGGTCCGCGTATGGTTGATGGGATTGAGCATGCGGAACAGCTCGAACGCCTTGTCGCCGCGGCCCAGCTTGCTCCAGGCGACGATGCTCCAGATGACGCCGTGCGTATACTGAGCGCCGTTCTCGCGGATGCCCGGCGGATAACCCTGGATATAACCGGGGCTCGGCTCGGTCCGATCGAACGGCGGCGTCAGCAGGCGTACGACCGACATCTCGCGGTCGACCAGCTCGCGGTCGAACGATTGCATCGCTTGCAGCGCCCGATCCTCCGGCGCGGCGCCGGAGATGACGGACCAGGACTGCGCGATGGCGTCGATTCGGCATTCCTCATTGTAAAGCGAGCCGAGCCAGGTGCCCCCGTCCGTGAACGCTCTTCTGTACCATTGCCCATCCCATCCATGCTCATGTATCGCGTCTGCCAGCTTGTCCCGCTCGAAGAGGTACTTCTCGCCCCGATCCCGCTCTCCGCGCGACACGCATAACGGCTCAAGCCTGCGCAGCACTTCGCAGAGGAACCAGCCCAGCCAGACGCTTTCGCCGCGGCCTTCGTCACCGACGAGATTCATGCCGTCGTTCCAGTCGCCGACGCCAATGTGCGGCAAGCCATGCTCGCCGATTCGCGATAGTGCCTTTTCGACGGCTCTGACGCAATGCTCGAAGATAGTTCCGCTATGAGACGAACGGATCGTCTCCTCGTACCGTTCATGTTCGCCTTCCCGCAGCGGGTCGCTTGTAATGTAAGGGACAAGCTCATCCAGAATTGTGGCGTCCCCCGTATGCTCGATGTACCGGCTGACGGTGTACGGAAGCCAGAGCAGATCGTCCGAAAACAAGGTGCGGATGCCGCGGCTTGTCTCTTCGTGCCACCAGTGTTGCACGTCGCCTTCCTCGTACTGATGGGAGGCGCTGAGCAAAATTTGTTTTCTCGTCAGCTCCGGTCTGGTATGGAGGATAGCGAGAGAATCCTGCAGTTGGTCGCGGAAGCCGAATGCGCCGCCCGCTTGATAGAAGGCCGTTCGAGCCCACATCCGGCAAGCCAGCGATTGATACAGCAGCCAGCCGTTAAGCAGAATGTTCGTCTCCTGCGAAGGCGTGTCGACGACGATTTGGCCCAGCGTCTCCGCCCAGTAACTCGAAGTTCCCTGCCAGGCTTCGTCGCAACGGCTGGCGCTGGCGTAACGCCCCGCGAGCTCGGCGGCGTGTTTGCGGGAGGTGCCGCATCCAAGCAGCAGGATCACTTCCGTTTCCTCGCCAGGCTGCAGGGTCAGCTTGCGCTGAACGGCTCCGCAGCTGGCGTAATGAACGCCGGTTTGCTTGTCAAGTTTGGCGCGCGACAGTGCGACTGGCTGGAGCACGCTGCCGTTGCGGCCGATGAAGCCGAGCTGATCGGATGTCCAGGATACTTCCTGATCTTCGTCTTCCGTTTGTTCCGGGAAGATGCCGAGGAAAGGTGTCGCTTCCCGGAATATTTCCTGATAACGGTTTTGCGCGGTCAAGATTTTGGCATCCTCGTCCCATTCGCTGGAGATGAAGGAGGCATTGCTCTGCCGCTGCACGCCGATCACCCATTCCGCATAATACGTAACCGACAGCTTCCTGGGCGTTTCGGAGTCGTTGCGCAGCTTGAGCCGCATAATTTTGACGGGATCCTCCATCGGCACAAATAACGAGAGTTCATGGCGAATCCCCCCGCGTTTGTGCTCGTAGGCCGTGCTTCCAAGGCCGTGAGTGACGAGGTATGACGCTGCGTTCGCACCCGCTGACGGCGTCAGCGTCCAAACCAGACCCGACTCTTCGTCCCGCAAGAAGCCGAGCTCGCCGGGCGGGTCGAGAACTGGGTCATTGGACCACGGAGTCAGCTTGCATTCCCGACTGTTGCGCCAGAATGTATAACCCGTGCCAAGTTCCGATACGATGGCTCCGAACCCGGGATTGGACAGAACATTGATCCATGGCGCGGGAAGATGATTGCCGCCTTTGATCAAAAGCTTGTATTGCTTGCCGTCCGCCGCGAATCCGCCCCAGCCGTTGTAGAAAAAGACATCTTTGGGGTCGAGGGAGACGCCGGCGGATGACTCCTCGGGATTCTGCGAAAAGTCTTCGCGAGTCTGGAGCATCCCAGATTCGGGATCTTCGGCAGCTATTGCGCCAGCGCGAGCTTTCCTGCCAGGGCCGCGTTCCGCGGCTCGCTTTAAGCCTCGTGAGCTCTCGCCGGTCTCGCCGCTGCGGCGTAGCAGCTTTAACTGCACGGGCAAGGATGGTCCGTTCGCCTTCAACGTCAAACGTGCGACGGCAAGAATGAGCGTCAGATTGTCCGCCGACAGCTGCTTGGCCGGGAGTACGACTATGCTGCCATGACCGGCTCCGAATCGGTCTACGCCATGCTCAACCGCCCGGCTAAGCGCGTCCTGCAGTTCCTGTTCGTATCCCTCCTCTGATCCGTTGAGGAGCGCGAGATCGAAACGGATGCCGAGTCTGCGCAAATATTCATGTCCCGCCAGCAGCTTCATAATAAAAGGCATCCGACTCCGACTGTCGATCTCCGCGGCGACGAGAGGTCTGTCGCCAGAGATGCCGAATGCCCAGAGGCCTGGCTGCCCTTTGACATTAGCCTCGATCCGCTGGGTCCGCTCGCCGCTGAGGGGCGGCGTATAAAGCACTTGGGCGGCCAGCCGCTGGAAGACAAAGGCGTCCGCAAGCTCCAGGCCGAGACTGCGCAGTTCGATGCGGCTGCGAGTCCAGGCAAGCTGGAAGGCCCGCTCCACCGTTTGAGACTTCGTCAGGCTCGTGGCCCCGTCCAAGGCGGCTTCCCTAGTCGCAGCCACGGAGGTCACCGCGTAAAGAACGACTTGCCGCCCCGGCTCGATCCCGACGCGCCTGCGCATAACGAAGGCTGGATCGGCGACGGAGCCCGTCTTCCCCTTAAGACGAGTCCGAATGCTTTGGGGCTCCTCGAGCTGATAACCTCGACCGATAAACGCCATGCGGTCGGTTTCGAACTCCAACCCGCCGACCGTCGTTCCTTCCGCGCTGAGGGAGTGGGCGGCCCATAACGCTTGTTCCTTCGCCTCCCGTTTGCGGCGGCTGGCAACGAGACAGCCGCTGCTCTCCTCATAGGCGGTACGAATGAACAGCTTGCTGAATGCGGTGTGGGCCTCGTCCGCGATGGGGTTCGCCAGGGCGAGCTCCACGAAGGTGGTTACTTCCAGCAGCTTGTGCTCGCTGCCGTTGTTCGTCAGCGTAATGCGCCGGACCTCGGCGTCGCTCTCGGGCGATACGCATATTTCCATCCGGGCGGAAACTTCGTCGAAGCTTTGCTCGAACGTCGCTTTGTCCGGCTCGAACCGGACGCGAAGATCCTGCATATCCGTACGGCAAGGCTGGAAGGAGGGGGACCACACGCTCCCTGACGAGACATCCCGAATGTAGATGAAGGTGCCCCATGAATCACGCACGGGATCTTCTCTCCAGCGCGATACGAGCAAACCTTCATAGCTGCTGTATCCGCTGCCGCTTGCCGTAACGACGGTGCTAAAGCGTCCGTTAGATAATACGCATGCTTCCGGAGCGGCCGTATGCGGCGATTTGAATTCGCGAACAGGCTCGTTCGCCGTTTCCTTCGTCTCGCGCTCTTCCCGCAGCCGATGCAGGGAGGGATGACGGATCAGCTTGGTGCGGCCCGGTATCCGTTCCTGCAGCAGCAGCTCGGCGGCGCGAACCTCCTTGTTGCGATGAAAGCGGTCGATCATGGATTGCGGCAGCAGCAGGTTCGACAAGGTGAGCATGCTCATGCCTTGATGATGCGCCATAAAGCTCAAAATGACGGCGTGTTTGCCGTCCTGCTTGAGCCGGCGTGGAGTAAAGTCCAGCGCTTCATAATAACCGTACTGGCCTCGTCCTCCGAGCTTTTCCATTTGGCCCAGCGCAAGCATCCCTTCGGCGGGAGCGTAAGGAAGGGCCATAATCGTGGCATATGGCGCCAGAACGAGATCCTGCTCCAGACCGCGCTTGAAGCCCAGTCCCGGCACGCCGAATGCACGATACTGATAATTCAATTGATGATCGAAGGCGAAGTAGCCCGACTCGGATATGCCAAATGGCACGCGGCGCTCTTTGGCGTATTGGATCTGGCGGTTGACAACGGCCTTGTAAGTACTGTCCCAGACGGTATTCCGATAGGTGCGCATAAGCAGCCATGGCATCATATATTCGAACATCGTGCCGGACCACGAGAGCAATGCAGGTTTCCCGGAAACCTTGGTCATCGTCCTGCCAAGCGCGTTCCAATGCGAGACGGGCACCTGTCCCATGGCGATTGCGACGAAGCTTGCCTGTCGCGCTTCCGAAGCCAGCAGATCATATAAAACCTCGTCGCGCTCGCGTCTAGTGACGTGGTAGCCGAGCGAGAACAGATTGCTTCGCGGATCGTAAAGCGCACGGAAGTCCGTATCCCGCGCCAAAGCATCGATTCGCGCAAGCAAACGATTGCCGCGGCTCACCAGCTCGGAGCCTCCCCGCGAGCCTAGCTCGCCGGCGAAAGCGACCTCGAAGCGTCCGCCCCCGTAACGGCCGGACTCTTGCTGACGAGTCCCCTCGGCGTTGCCGCCCCAGTCCGCCTGCATCCATTCCAGCAGACCTTCCTTAACCGCTATAAGCGAGGCGACCAGATTGCCGGAATCCACCGTCGAGACATACACGGGCTGCAGAGGAGCAAGGGACTCCGTATCATACCAGTTGTAGAGATGGCCTTCCCACTTTTCCATGCGTTCCATCGTCCCGATCGTCCGCTCCAGGCGCTCGATAAGCCCTTCCGTATCGATAAAGCCGAAGTCTCTGGCCGCAACCGCGCATAACGCGTACATCCCGATATTGGTAGGGGAGGTCCGGTGAGCGATGCCTCGGTCCGGTTCGATCTGGACATTGTCCGGCGGGAGCCAATTGTCTCTCTCCGTCACGTAATCCTCGTAAAAAGACCAAATATCGCTAGCCAGCTTAAAAAGCTCTTGGTGTTGTTTTTCCGAGAAACCGGACTCCGCGCGTTCGGGAGAGCCGTCGAGCCATTTCACGACGAGCGGAGCGGCACACCACAACAGCGCCAAAACGAGACCGATCGTCGTTGCAGCGGACGATATCCCAGGCGCAATCAGCACGCTTGCGGCCATAAGTGCGGTCAGCACGTAACCGCCAGCCATTGCCGACAAAGGCGGCGCGCCTTTGCTGTCCGCCATCCGCTCGACTTCGGCTTGGCTCGTCCATTCCAGCAGCCGCCGTCTGGTCAGCAGCAGCCGATACAGCGTTCGTATTATGCCGTCGAGCAGCATGGCGCTTTGGAAAGGGAGCGTCAAAAGAGTGAGGCAGGCATGGGCGGCTGACCGCAATAAAGCGGATGGACGGCGAATCCAGTGCGAGACGGACAACAGCGCGCGGAACACCGGAAGCAGCAGTGTCAGCAGCACGATGCCATACCATGCCATGGCAGAGCCGGGCAGCGGTCCCGCCAGCAGCAGCATCGCCATCAGCGCGGGCTGCAGCAAGCTGCGGCGCATATTGTCGGCAATCTGCCAGCGCGTCATGAGCGACAAGGCGGTCGGTATACGTTCGCCGCGGGCGTTGCGCGCCGAGTTGGCTAGCCACGGCAGCAGCTGCCAGTCGCCGCGCGTCCAGCGATGCAACCTTTTCTGCTGCGCCAGAAAGGTTGGCGGGTGATCGTCGATCAGCTCGATATCCGACAGCAGACCCGCCCGAAGGAAGCCGCCTTCCAGCAAATCGTGGCTGAGCACGGCGTTTTCCGGAATTCGTCCGCCCAGCACGCGGTGAAAGACATCCACGTCCAAGATGCCTTTGCCCGTGAATATGCCTTGCCCGATGGCGTCCTGGTAAGGGTCCGATACCGCAAAGGCGTAAGGATCTAGTCCGGGCTCGGATGCAAACAGCGCCGTCAGTCTCGACTTGTGCGCGCTCTCGTATGTCATGCCGATGCGCGGCTGGAGCACGCCGTAACCTTCAACGACCTTCCGCCCGCTCTCATCGAGGCGCGCGCGGTTGTAAGGCAAGTGGATCGCGCCGATCATGCGGCGAGCGCTCTCCAGCGGAAGTCTCGTATCTCCGTCGAGCGTAATGACGTATCGGATCTCGCCGAGCCGGGATTCGTCGCCGATTACGGTATCGAAGCTGGTATGGCGATCGCCTTGCAACAGCTTGACGAATTCCTCCAGCTTGCCCCGCTTGCGCTCCCAGCCCATCCATGTCCGTTCCGAGGGATTCCATTGACGCTTGCGATGGAAGAGATGGAAGGAGGTATCCGGATATTTCCGATTGAGCCGATCGATGCCTGATCGGGCGATGCGAAGCAGCTCTTCATCCTCTGGCAGCTTCTCTTCCGCGGCGTCCTGGAAATCGCTTAATATGCCGAAGCGGATATGAGGATCCCGATTGGCGAGATAATGCAGCTCCAGTCTGTCCAGCGTTGCGGCAACATGGTCCCCCCGACTCCAAATGACGGGAATGACGACTATCGTGGCCGCATCTTCCGGCACGCCCTTGGAGAAGTCGTAGCGAAGCAGACGATCGGGTCTGGTGACGCGTTCGATCAGCCAATGTACGGCTGTAACCGCCGACTCGCTGGCGGGAATCAGCAGCAGCGCGAATGCAAGCGCCAGACTGCCTGCGGAAGCAGGCGACTGCAAGCCGCCGACGGTGACCGCCAGGGAAACGGCCAGAGCGGCTAATGTACCTAACGCGAGCAGTTGCATATATAAGCCCGAAGCACGGCGTTTGAAGCCGGCCTGCGGCAGAGCGCCGGTTTTGCCGCATAGCTTGAGAGCGGCCTGCAGCAGCCGCATGCCGCGCGCATCCAACAAATAGAATGCGGCAAAGCAAGGTCTGGATGGCAGCTGCATCGACCCGGTATCGTCGGATGACTCCGTTGCTTGCATCGAATAAGCCTCGTCGGCCAGTCTTACGGCTTCGGTCGCAACCAGATTTTCCGGCACGGCCATTCGGCGGGCGAGAAGCTCTACGCGATGGCGCAGCGTATGGCGGCTCCCGCTGTCCAGTCGGGCATAATCCCCGGCTTGTTCCGTCCGAAGCGTGCGTTCTATGATGCTGATGCGCTCGAAAAGCTCGCTAAAGTCCCAGCGGGAGAGCTTCCTTAAGCTGCTTATGACATTGCCGGCGCTGACTTGGTATTCGGCTTGCAATCGGTATTCATATGAGAGGATGGAGTCCAGATCTTCCGGCGGGTTCTCCAGCTTGCAGACAAGCCATTCCCCGACATGGGCGGTATCCTCGGCATGATCCCGCAAATGTTTGATCAAATGAACGATCATAGCGCCTGAGAGAGGAAGCTCCACACGTTCCGCATCAAGGGCCGCCTTGAACGTCTCGGGCGTCAGCTCGGAAGCGGGTATGCCCGCGAGCATTTTTTCCACCTGGGCGCAGACGGTGCGCCGTTCCTGCAGCGGCTCCACGACTAAAGCCAGCTTGCGGACGAGCTCCATTTTGAGGAAGAGCGGCAGCGACCAGGCTTCCGCCGCTGTAAGAACGGCCACCTCCTGGTAGGCATCGAGGAATTCGGCGAATATATTTTCGTCCAGCACCCCGTCGCCATAGGCCAGGTAGGATTCGCAAAGAGAAGCAGCCCGAGTTCGGGCGCCGGTTTCCAGCGTTGGCAGCCGCTTGGCCGGAAAATCCGCCAGCGCTTCGCGAATTTCCCCCAGCTCGGCTTCGAGAAACTCGGAATGGTCGAGCAGCCACTCATCGGCAGGTTGCCCGCAGACCGCACTTCCGTCATTTAATTCGGCGATATACGCGCGAAGCTCCCGAATATCCTCCTCCATTCGGTTCCACAGCGATGCCGAAGAAATCCTTTTGCCGCTGGGATCATGCTCCAGAGCAAGCCTGTGCGCGTGCTCCCGCATTTTTTCCAGATTCATTTCCATTCCTATAATCCCCCATGGGCGTTATTTGCTAATATAAATTCACCTCATTACCATTCCGCTAATTGGCGAATTTTATAAGTCGATAGGAAGAAAGAGTTTCATATTTTAGTCGGAGGGCGTTTAAATTCCGTTTAAATTCCCGCGATATGATGCCCTTATGGAAGCAATCAACAGAGTACAGGATAGGAGGAAATACGATGGTCATACATTCGAAAACTACAAAGGGCATGGCGAAGGAGTGGGCGGTCGAAGCGAAGGGACTCGTCAAGACCTTCGGAAATAACCGGGCCGTGGACGGAGTGGATCTCCAAGTTAAGGCGGGAAGCATCTATGGGGTGCTGGGCCCGAACGGAGCAGGCAAAACGACGACGATCCGGATGCTGGCAACGCTACTTCGTCCCGACTCGGGTTCTGCACAGATCTTCGGCCATGACGTAGCCAAGGAAGCTCAGATCGTTCGCCAATTGATCGGCGTTACGGGACAGTACGCCTCGGTCGACGAATCGCTCAGCGCGACGGAGAATCTTGTTATATTCTCTAGGCTGCTAGGTTTGGGACGAGGCGAAGCGAAGCGCAAAGCAGTGGAGTTGCTGGAGGAATTCGGATTGTCGGAGGCGGCGAAGCGGCCGCTCAAGGAGTTCTCGGGAGGCATGAGGCGCCGCCTGGACCTGGCGGCCAGCCTGATCTCGCAGCCTCCGCTCATCTTTCTCGATGAGCCGACGACAGGACTGGACCCGCGAACGAGATCCCAGATGTGGGATACGATCAGACGACTCGTAAAGACGGGTTCTACGGTATTGCTTACAACGCAATACTTGGATGAAGCCGATCAACTGGCGGATCGGGTAGCCGTAATCGATCACGGACGCGTCGTAGCCGAAGGTACGGTCAACGAGCTCAAGGCGTCGGTAGGCACTTCATCGCTGCACTTAAACATCGAGGATCCGGGAAATCTGGCGCAAGCCAAGCGTATCATCGAAGAGGTATTGGGGACGAAGGCGGGCATCACGGCGGAGGCAGGCACGATTACGGCGCCAATGGCGAATGCGGATTCTGTGACGGATCTACTTCTTGCCCTTCGGGGGGCCGGCATTCCGCTGTCGGAGTTCAGCGTCCAGAAGCCGACGCTTGACGAGGTGTTCCTGACCATTACAGGACAGGATAAAGTCAGCGTGAAAACATCCGAGGAAGCCGGAGCGACTAAGAAAGAGGTGGCAATAGGATGAACCATTCGACAACGGGAAACTCTGTCAACGGGAAGCTTCGCAATTACACCAGTCTCGGCCAGACGATACGAAACTCGCTTACGATGGCTTACAGGGGGCTGCTCAAAATCAAACGGACGCCGGAGCAGCTCTTCGACGTCACGCTCCAGCCCATCATTTTTACCTTGATGTTTACTTACATCTTCGGTGGCGCCATCTCCGGCGACGTGCAGAGCTACTTGCCGGTCATTATACCCGGCATTCTTGTGCAGACGGTCATTACGACCTCCCTCGTGACGGGCGTCCAGCTCCGGGAGGATATGGACAAAGGGGTGTTCGACCGGTTCAAGTCGCTGCCGATCGCGCGCATTGCTCCGCTTGCGGGAGCGCTATTGGCCGACACGGTGCGTTATACCATCGCTACGACTTTGACCTTCGCCATGGGTTATATAATGGGATATCGTCCCGAAGCGGGGTTTGGGACGGTTGCGCTCGCCAGCGTGCTGGTCATCTTTTGCGCATGGGCGATCAGTTGGATCTTCGCCTTCTTCGGCGTCATCGCAAGAACGGCTTCCAGCGTGCAAGGCATCTCCATGCTGGCGTTATTCCCCTTGACGTTTTTATCGAACGCCTTTGTTCCGGTCGAGACCATGCCGAAGTGGCTGCAGTGGTTCGTTAACGCGAATCCCGTGTCCCATCTTATCTCTGCCGTGAGGGAACTAACCCAGGCTGGCACCGTCGGCCAGCATTTATTCATTTCATTGGCAGGAGCTGCAGTCATCGTGATCGTGTTCGCTCCTCTGACGGTGCGCGCGTACATGCGCAAGACGTAACGGTCCACCATTGCTTGCTCCTAGGCAAAATACGACCAGAACCGAGGTTGCCGCGATCATAAAAAAAACGTCGATTATTTCGGCGTTTTTTCTATTGTTATGGAAATTCGAATGTTCGCTGCATACCTAAAGCGATTCCTTCCCGTCCGTTTTATTCGCTGATAGGTTTGGGTATAAATAACAGGGGCAACGTTCCTCCGGGGAAGGGGTTGATGGTCATGCACATGAACGTAACGGAAATTGATATGCATATACTTCGCGCGCTCGAGGCAGGGGATAAAGTACAGCTTCTTGCTCTGGCCGAGGAGCTCCAACCGTATGATCTGGCAGGCGTATACGATCGGTTGCCAGGCAAACAACGTGCCGGATTCGTTATCTATCTCACCATGGAGCTTCTGACCGCCATGGTCGGAGAGATGGAGCGGGAACCGCAAATCGAGGTGTTCGAGCTGCTCGGCGTGGAGCGGACGGCTCAACTTATGGACCGAATGGACAAGGACGATTTGGCTGGGCTGCTAGGCGGGTTGTCCGAGGAGAGGAAGCAGTCCTTTCTGGATTATATGAAAGAAGAGGAGTCTCAGGCCGTTCGGCATCTCATGACCTATGCGCCCGAAACGGCGGGGCGGATCATGACGAACCGGTATGTCTGGATTCCTTTGCATTTTACGGTGCGCAATGCCGTGGAGAAACTGAAGGAATTCGCTGAAATCGCCGAGTCGATCAGTTATTTGTATGTTGTTGACGGAGAGAAAAAGCTGCTCGGCGTCGTGTCGTATCGCGATCTTATTTTGGCGGATGCGGAAGAGCGGATTGCCGACATTATGTACGAGAGGGTTATTTCTGTACCTTCCGACATGGACCAAGAGGATGTAGCGCGCATGATCGAAAGATATGATTTTATTGCAGTACCTGTCGTGGAGGATGGCGGAATATTGGTCGGAATCGTCACTGTCGACGATATCATCGACGTCGTCATTCGCGAGGCTTCCGAGGATATCGCAAAGCTGTCCGCGTCGGGCAAGTCGATCGACTTCGATACGAAGGCGATCGTTGCCGCTTGGCGGCGATTGCCATGGTTAATCTTGCTGCTGCTGATTGGCGTTATATCCGGAACGATTATTAGCCGATTCGAGGAAACGTTGGACAAAGTAGTGGCACTGGCATTTTTTATGCCCATGATTGCCGGCATGACCGGTAATACGGGTACGCAATCCCTGGCGGTCGTTGTACGGGGGCTGACCACCAGGGAAGCGACTAGCGGCGTCATCAAACGGCTCATTTGGCGAGAATTACTGGTGGGATTGTTGATTGGGGGCATTTGCGGCACGCTCATTTCCGTTATCGCCTACGTTTGGCAAGGAAGTCCGGTCTTGGGACTGGTGGTGGGAAGCTCGCTTGTCGTGACGCTCGTTATCGGCACGCTTGCCGGAACGGTAATTCCAATCCTTCTGTACAGGCTTAAGGTGGATCCGGCCGTTGCATCGGGTCCGCTCATTACAACGCTTAACGACATATTGTCCCTCCTTATTTACTTTGGTATAGCGACGGCTTTTCTGGAATATCTGATTTAAAATTGCCTTTCGGAATTAATGCGGGGATACCCAGGTGAAAACGTTGGAAAACGATTGTGACTTCAGGTATACACTGTGTTTATAGCTACTCTGAAATATATTAATTACTTGTATGGCTTAACTTCGTATTATAGTAAAGCTAAGCTAAACATAGATCATCCTTTATTAGGAGGAGTAGGAACATGGAACCAACTACATTCGTATTGTTCGGGGCAACCGGCGATTTGGCCAAACGCAAAATTTACCCTGCCCTGTTTAATTTATTTATTGATAATAAATTGCCAGCATCGTTTGCCCTGATTGGCTTGGGCCGCAGGGACTGGTCGGACGACAAATTTAGAGGGAATATCGAACAATCCATCCGCGATTTCTCCAGGCGCAAGTCGGTGAACGAATCCAAGCTGGCGGCGTTTTTGCAAGCATTCAGCTACAGCGTGCTGGACATCGGCAATCTTGAGGATTATGCCAAACTGCTAGGCCGCATCGAGTCCCGCGAACAAAAGCTGGATCTTGCGCCGAATCGATTGTTCTACCTGTCGGTCGGACCGGAGTACTTCGAGACGATTGCCGAGAATATTCAGGAAAGCGGTCTTGGCTCCGCGAACGGCTGGAAACGTCTCGTCATCGAAAAGCCGTTCGGCCACGATTTGCAGACGGCAAGAGGACTGAACGCGATGCTGGGCAAAGCGTTTGCGGAAGAGGAGATTTTCCGCATCGACCATTATCTTGGCAAGCCGATGCTTCAACGCTTCAAGGTTTTACAGCAAAGCAATCCTATCATCCAGACGTTATGGACGAACCGCAGCATCGCCAACGTACAGATTACGGCAAACGAAACGGTTGGCGTAGAGGAGCGAGCGGGTTATTACGACCATGTCGGCGCGCTGCGCGACATGTTCCAGAACCATATGCTGCAGCTGCTTATGATGACGGCGATCCGTACTTCTACCGGAAGCGATGCGGAAGTGGTGCGTTTTAAGAAAAAACATATCATGGAGGCGCTCGAGCCTCTTCAGAAGGCCGATGTCGCCAAATCCATCGTGCGCGGCCAATACGGTGCAGGTTACCTCCAGGGTCAGCCGGTTAACGGCTATACCTCCGAACCCGGAATCGCGGAAGGTTCGATGAACGATACGTTCATTGCGGCCAAACTGAGCATCGACGATTCCTTCTGGCGCGGCGTTCCGTTCTATATCCGTACGGGCAAACGCCTTAAGGAGAAGTCGACGCGCATCGTCATCGAATTCAAGGAGCCGCTCAAGCAATCCTCGGTATCCGAAGACGGCGCGGCGGAACCGAATCTGCTCGTCATTGAGATGAGTCCAGGCGAAAGCATCTCGTTGCAGCTCAACACGATGGGCGCAAGCGTCAAGGAAGCCTCCAAGCCGATCTGCATCGACATCGATCCCGGCCAAGGCGATCTTCCCGAAGCATACGAGAATCTTATTCATGACGCCCTTTTGGGCGACGGAACGTACTTCGCGCATTGGGACGAAGTGGAAGCTTCATGGGCTTGGGTGCAACCGATCCTGGAAGCTTACGAGGAAAATAGCGTTCCGCTGCATACTTACGCGGCAGGCACGTACGGACCGGCCGAAGCCGACGAACTGCTGGCGCGGGACGGATACCACTGGTGGTTCGATGCTGTCGAGCCGGCGAAGCAATTGACGGTTGCGGCTCAACTATGAGATGATCGAGGACGATTGCGATCATCATTTTATCCGGGGGTAGAAGGGAAGGTAGAACGACATGCTATACCGATTATGGGAAGGAGATGCTCCGCTGGCGAAAGGGACGTCGAACGAAGATGTCCCGAGGCTGGAGCTGTTCCTCGTGCCGGAACAAGAACGCGAAGGCCTCGTCATCGTTTGTCCAGGCGGCGGCTATGGAGGGAGAGCGGCTCATGAGGCTTATCCCATCACGGATTGGCTGAATTCCATTGGCATCTCTGCTGCAGTCTTGCATTACCGCGTCAAACCTTATCAATATCCGGTTCCCATGGTGGATGCCCAGAGGGCGGTCCGATTCGCTCGGCAGCATGCGGCGGAGTGGGGTGTTAATCCGGATCGGATAGCGCTTTTAGGCTTTTCGGCCGGAGGGCATCTCGTATCGACGGTAGGCACGCATTTTGACAATGGCGACGTCGAGAGCGAGGATCCGGTAGAACGGCATAGCTGCAGACCGGACGCGCTAATCTTGTGTTATCCCGTTATCTCTTTTATGGAACCCTTCACGCATGGAGGTTCGGTGGAAGCGCAGCTTGGCGCGAATCCGGACGAGGAGCTGCTCCGTTCGTTATCCAACGATATGCAGGTGAGTGCAGAGACGCCTCCGACTTTTCTGTGGCATACCGCCGAGGATCGACCCGTACCGGTCGAGAACAGCATGATGTTCGCTATGGCTCTGAGCCGGCATCAGGTGCCGTTCGAGCTGCATATTTTCGAGAAGGGCGAGCACGGCGTCGGGCTGGCGCATCATCTGCCTGATACGGCGCGTTGGACGGAGCTTTGCGGCAATTGGCTCAAACGGTTGGGTTATAAGAACTCCATTACCCAGCCGATGGTATGACGGATTTAAAAGGACGAATCGCCCTCGGTTCTGTTACGGACCGAGGGCGATTTTTTTTGTGTTCTGTGCTGCTTGCAAGTCGTAATGGGGACAGGCTCGCCAAATGAGAGACTGCGGCAAAATAGTCCACATGCCAGGGGCGGTACGAGGATTTCGATCGAATCCCTGGCATATCGCGCTGGGAAGCTCCTAGGGGTTCTGCTTGGGCTTCAAGTCGCGGGACTGGACCGATTCGTTACTTGAATGTTGACGAACACGGCTTCGCAATGGTCGATTAATGGGCATCATTTGCTTGGAACTGATCGGCGAAGCGCTGAGTGAGGAAGAATGGTGCGAAGCGGTGGGGATGATGGGGCATTCCGAGCGGAGGCATTAGGTGGGTTCTTAGTAACTCACAAGCCTTTTGCAGCGTTCAGCTAGTCGCGGGCCCAATGAGCTGTGTGAGTATGAAATTTCATACACGTTTGGCCAGTCGCTGGCCTAATGGGCTGTCTGAGTATGAAATTTCATACACGTTTGGCCAGTCGCTGGCCTAATGGGCTGTTTGAGTATGAAATTTCATACACGTTTGGCCAGTCGCTGGCCTAATGGGCTGTTTGAGTATGAAATTTCATACACGTTTGGCCAGTCGCTGGCCTAATGGGCTGTTTGAGTATGAAATTTCATACACGTTTGGCCAGTCGCTGGCCTAATGGGCTGTTTGAGTATGAAATTTCATACACGTTTGGCCAGTCGCTGGCCTAATGGGCTGTTTGAGTATGAAATTTCATACACGTTTGGCCAGTCGCTGGCCTAATGGGCTGTTTGAGTATGAAATTTCATACACGTTTGGCCAGTCGCTGGCCTAATGGGCTGTTTGAGTATGAAATTTCATACACGTTTGGCCAGTCGCTGGCCTAATGGGCTGTTTGAGTATGAAATTTCATACACGTTTGGCCAGTCGCTGGCCTAATGGGCTGTTTGAGTATGAAATTTCATACACGTTTGGCCATGCGCGGGCCCAATGGGGCTGCTTAAAGTCACAATAGACGTTGAGCACCCCCTTGTCAGTTACACCGCTCGATTCAACATTCCGCGTCGGTCATTTCGTTCGTGAACATCCGTTTGTACTCTTTAGCATTTATCTTTTCGGCAGAGGCTGGCACGTAATGGAATTGCAAGGCTCGTCTGCGAAGCGTGGAGAAGTTGGACGGGGTTCCGTGGTACAGCAATCCATGGAAAAACAATACGCCGCCTGGCTTTAAGGGAACGATAACGTCTTTGTTTACCGGTACTTGCGTGTCGCATAGCTGCCAGTCGCGTACAGCGTAATGAGGCGTGGCGCCCTCTTGATGGGATCCGGGAATGACGTGCATGCAGCCGTTGTCTGCCGTAGCCTCGTCAAGGGCGATCCATACTCCGATAGCCGACTTCGTATAGGTCAGGTTGCCATAGGCCATATCCTGATGCCAAGGTTTCTCGCCGCCGCCGTGCGGGGGCTTGAGCAGCGCCATATCCTGAATCAGCTTCGGCTCTTCGCCGAATAGGCGTCGAATCGTGCCGATGATGTCGGGGTGATAGGCGATTTTGCGTAATCGGTCCTCGGAATCCACGAATTCGTGAATTTTCCGAATGGACAGTTCGCGTTCTTCCGGTGTATTCAATTCTTGCTCGGGTTTCGTGAATTGCAGACGCGACTTTTTACGATCGACATGGAGCAAATCCATAATCGCTTGAATGCTTTGCCCAACTTCATTCTCATTCAGCACGCCATCGACGGAAAGGAATCCCGTTTGTTTGTATTGCGCATAATGTACCTCTTGCAGCTCTTTGATTCCGTTTAGACTTACATGCACCTTATCGTATTGGTATAACATGGAATTGATTTGCTCCGGAGTTAACGTGGTTCCTTTCATTGTCTATTCCTCCCTTAATATTAATAAATATCCCTTGCCAATAGAGTATCAGGGAGCATACGATATAGAAATGGAATCCAATCGCATGAATTTGGACAAAGATGCTAATAATGGGGGGTGGCAATGATGGGAATCAAGTTTGGCGGAGAGTCGGCAGCATGGCCTTGGGAAGAGCGTTTTTTTGCGAGAAGCGGCTCGAGCGGCAAAGCCAGATGTGAGCCGAACTGGTCCTGGCAGCCGCTTCCGCTGACGGATTACGACCTCTGGTATGCCGCCAAAGGACAAGGGGATATGTGGATCAACGGAGACAAGTATAACATTCGGCCTGGCTCATGCTTTATATTGCATCCTGGCGACGAGATCAAAGCCAGCCATCGCCCGAACAATCCGCTTACTGTACTCTATTGCCATTTTACAATCGTGAATAAAAAAACGAAGCACGGGAGAGAGCTGCCCGATCCCTTGACCGAGCAGCGCTGCGTCCATATTGGTGATACTTACCGGATGGAGCCGTTGCTTCACCAGCTTGTCGATTTGGCTTCTTTGGCGGAGACGGGGGAGGAAGCCGAGTTCGACCTGCTGCTTAAGTTGATTCTGACCCGTTGGCGCAAGGCAAAGGAAAGGCAGCTTATGCCGCAGCGCAACTATTATGTTGAACAGATGATCCAGCAAGTGCATAACGAGATACGGTTTCGGCTGTCGGAGGAGATCGATTACGAAGCTGTAGCAGCCCCCTCGGGTCTCACCGCTCGTTACGTTAGCTCGCTCATGAAACGTCATACCGGGCTGACGCTTAAGGAAACGATTTCGAAGCTGCGCATGGAGCGCGCGGTCCACTTGCTGGAGGAGACGGCCATGACCGTAACGGAAGTAGCGGATGCGTTGGCGTATGCCGATATTTATACGTTTAGCAAGCTGTTTAAACGATATTACGGGTACCCCCCTTCGGATGCGAGAGAGAAACGGGCCAATAGAACGGACAGAGACTTAGCCGGGAGAGACGTCGACACAGGCATCGACACAGACATCGATAGAGACGGTTGACAATCCATGCGTCATTCTCTATACTTGCTTTAATCTTATAAGCGACTTGCGTCGAAAGAGCGCAGTAGCGGCTTAGTCCCTGTCCCAGAAAGCCGGGGGGCGATGGAACCCGGCACACATTAAGCCTGCGAAATACACTCTGGAGCATCTCGGGTAATGCCGGGCGGATTGGCGAACGATATCTCGCCTAGAGTGGTATCAACGACACGTCCGCGGGCGCTGCTTAGTTGATGCAATTTGGGTGGTAACACGGTTAATAATCGTCCCTATGTCTTCCATAGACTAGGGGCGTTTTTTTAATTGTTAAGAAAGTATAGGATTTCCCCGTGCTTTCTCAATAATTTTCGAAACGAAACGCGCCCCGCCTCCACTGGACGGCGTAGCCGTTTTGCCTAGTTTCCAGGCATTTAAAGGGTTGGCGCAACCGTTTCCCCTTATTTCACGAATAATCGAAGGAGTGCAGAGCAAATGAACATTATCGACGAATTGGAATGGCGCGACGCCATTAATCAGCAGACCGACGCGGAGGGACTCCGCGCCTTGACGAACGAGAAAGCCGTGTCGCTATACTGCGGCGTGGATCCTACGGGCGACAGCATGCATATCGGACATTTGATCCCCTTTATGGTGCTTAAGCGATTCCAGCTGGCCGGCCATCGTCCTGTTATCCTGATCGGCGGCGCAACGGGTACTATTGGTGATCCAAGCGGCCGTACGTCGGAGAGATCCCTGCAGACGCTGGAGCAGATCCAGGACAATGTTGAAGCGCTAACGGCGCAGCTGCGCAAGCTGTTCGTCACGGATGGCGACAACAACATCCGGATGGTCAACAACTACGACTGGACGCACAAGATCAACGTTATCGAATTTCTGCGCGACTACGGCAAAAACTTCAGCATCAACACGATGCTGGCGAAGGACGTCGTGTCCAGTCGTCTCGACAGCGGAATCTCTTTCACTGAGTTTTCGTACCAGATTCTGCAATCGCTCGACTACCTTCACCTTTTCCAGAACGAGGATGTGCAATTGCAAATCGGCGGCTCCGATCAATGGGGCAAC
The DNA here is from genome assembly GCF_002165585.1 of Paenibacillus sp. MY03. Taxonomy (NCBI): domain Bacteria; kingdom Bacillati; phylum Bacillota; class Bacilli; order Caryophanales; family Paenibacillaceae; genus Paenibacillus; species Paenibacillus sp. MY03. The sequence continues at coordinate 94,165 of NZ_MXQD01000032.1, forward strand.
ATTACGAGCGGCCTGGACCTGATCCGAAAGAAGGAAGGCAGCGAAGCCAAGGCATTTGGACTAACGATTCCGCTCATGCTCAAAGCGGACGGGACGAAGTTCGGCAAGACGGCGGGCGGCGCGATCTGGCTCGATCCGAACAAAACGACGCCGTTCGAATTCTACCAGTTCTGGGCGAATACGGACGACCGCGATGTCGTCAAATACTTGAAGTACTTTACCTTCTTGTCGATGGAAGAGATCGAGTCGCTCGCGGAAAAGGTGCAGTCAGAGCCGCATAAACGCGAAGCTCAGAAAAAGCTTGCCGAAGAGATGACGAGATTTGTGCACGGCGAGGAACTGCTGGAGCAGGCGAAGCGTATTACGGCGGCTCTGTTCACGGGCGATATCGGCTCCTTGACGGCGGACGAGATCGAGCAGGGCTTCAAGGAAATGCCGACGTTCGAATCGGGCCGCGAGGCGAAAAACATCGTCGACTGGCTCGTGGATCTCGGCATCGAACCATCCAAACGCCAAGCGCGCGAAGATATTACGAACGGCGCCATCTCCATGAACGGCGAACGCGTAACCGACCTCACGCTTGAGGTGTCCGAAGATCAAGCCATTGGCGGCCGCTTTATCATTATCCGCAAAGGCAAAAAGAACTACAGCCTCGTAAAAATGTCATAAGCGGCAATATTTATGCCGAACAATAAAGACGCTCGCATCCAAGTGAATGTACTGGATGACAGAGCGTCTTTGTTTTTTTCGCGGGGCTATTCTTATACGCTCAGAACGACGCTCTTGATCCTCTCGATGCCTTCCCACATATCCCCGTCCCGGTCGAAAATAAGGGACACCGGCGCATCGGCATTGCCCGCTCCGGCTAGTCGGAGCAGCTGCCGCAGCGATTCGGCGTTAATGGAACCATCGTCGCCGTACTCCGGCTTGGCATGGAAGGAGTGCGCGAGAGGCGTTCCAAAGACGATGCCCGCTTCCTTCTCCTTCTTAGCCAGATTGCCGAAATCGACGATAGTGGACACCTCATTGCCCGTCTCGGCAAGCAGATTTCTCCAACTGTCTACGGTGGATGTCAGATCGCGGAAATTTTCCGTGACGACTTTAACGCCTAGCGGCGTCCCGTAATGGCTCAGTTCAAGCAGAGCATTCGCGCTTCGCCGGATCGCCTCCGAGTCTCCGGCCGGCTGTTCGCCGGCGACGATTCGGACGGCAGCGGCGCCCGCCAGGGCAGCGGTCTCCATCCAGCCCTTCAAATAAGCGATATCGGATTCCCGGCGTACGGGATCCGGAGAGGAGATGTCGCCATAGTCAATTAACAAAGTATGAAAGGCGATACCGGCATCGGCAAACGAGGAACGGAGTTTCTTTAAATAATCGTCCTCTCGGGATGGGAAATGAAAATGGCAGAGCTCCAGATACGACAATCCTCGGGAAGCGGCGTCGGATGGCAGATCAAGGAGCGAAAAAAGCTCCGGCTGCTCCTGAATGTTGGTGGACTGAGTCCGGGAAGTCTGATCCCAGACGGTCCAGCGAAGTGGACCAAGGCAGCGATGAAGACTCCAGCTGCTTATTGAAAGGCGATTAACAAACATAGCAGGCGCACGCTCCATTCTGTTGTTAGTAGTCATACAACCGTATCGTGCGCGCAATCGAGTTGCAAGGGCGAGTATTTGCTTTGTTTGTATGCGATTTTGCCCAGCGCCTTCTCTATCGCCGAAGATTCGTCATTCATGGATTCACTATTCTTCTGCATAAGATGGAATAAATCCCGCTGAGGGAATTGAGGAGAAGAGAGGTGCAAGTTTGTTTAAAAATGCGAAAGGATTCATAATAGGCTTGGTCATGGGAGGATTGCTCATGACGGCGCTGCCTTCGATGGCGGCGACGCAGAAGACGACGTATTCTTTGACGGAAGCATCGTATCCGGTATTCGTAAATAATGTGGCTTATACGGATGGAAAATTGCCCATGCTGAATTATCAGGGAAGTACGTATGTGCCCCTTCGGTCCGTAGGCGATCTGTTGGGGGCATCGGTTGCTTGGGATGATGCTTTAAGGCGAGTCCATATCACTGCAAGCGAGGATATGCGCCCATGCAACAATGCATTTTGCAATGTCAGCGTCAACGGTTCTAATGGCAGATATATCGTATCGGGAACTGCGCGGGTATTCGAAGCAGTCATGAATTATGCCGTCGAGGACGGGCATAATTATTTGCTGGAACAATTCCATACTCTTGCGGAAGGGGCTCCGGCATGGTCACCGTTCGCGATTGAACTCGAAATTCCGGAATCTGGGCAGCCCGTTAACGGCACGCTGACGCTGGAGTTGTTCGAATACAGCGCGAAGGACGGCTCGCGAATTAACGTCATGTCCATTCCGCTGGAAACTTTCGGCTCTTAAGACGAGATAACGGCTGCGAATTGCGAAGCAATCCGAAGGACGTTTGAGCCACATGGGGGATTGTCCGATTAGCTTTCGGCAAACAGACGATAACGTCGCTGAAACAGGTTTCTGCGAAAAAGCCGGAAATGGCGGTGCGGGGAAAGTTTCTCTAGCAGCGCCATTTCTATTTTTAAAGTGATCTTTTTTCCCAGATAGCCATAATTCAGAAATCGCCTATAGAAAGGCAACTTTTCTGAACAACATGCGTTTCTAATTATAGGGTAATATGTAAGCATAGCGGAGGTATAACGTGAGCAAACGAACAAGTTTAGGGATTAAAATTGTCATTTTCGCGATTGGCATCGGTACAGCTGCCTACTTTTTCTTCCAGACGATAGGCTGGTTTTGGAATCCGCCACTCCTGAAAAATAACACAGAAGCTTTTTTAGAGCAGATTCGCAAGCAAGATTTTAATGAGGCGATGAATCGGTTCGAGGATTCCACCGCCAACAACAGTTGGCCGAATGACATGCGGGAATTATTCGAAAAACAAGATTTCAAGCTGCTGACATTCGATGGGATCAGAGCCGAATTCGACGATGGCAGCTACAGCACCGGACATGCGGAGTTAACGTTCGAGATTGACAGCCGTCCGATTCGGACGGAGGTTATCCTAACATTCGGAAACAGGGGCAAGCTAAAACAGTTGTGCGCGATTACCCCACCGGGCGTCCAGCAAAGCGAGCTTCCGGAGCTCGAGGAGTGGAATCGGCTTATGTGCGGAGGTTCCTTTTAGTGGGAGGGACAGTGGCATATAGTCGTTTAATTGTGCTGGTGTTGTTGTTTGAGGTGTTTATTACGGCTTTGATCGTGGCGGGTTATTATTACGGCTTTTCTGTTTATCCCTATGTTTCCTCGTCCTCATCGGTTAATCTCATTGGAGGCGGGGCATCAGGCTGGGAAACCCGGTCGGAAAGCTTCCATGCCACATTGCCGCTATATATGCCGTCGCTGCAGGACTTGAAGGCGGGATATACATCGCTTCAGAGAGGTGAGCCACTGTGGGGAGCGGCAAGCGTGCTCGTTTCGGCAGCGGTATTGGTCCTTCAGAGCTTTGTAAGGGGCATGTTTCTGGGAGGAGTGAGAGGATGGGTTGTCGATCGAAGGGTTGCGCCGTTTTGGGCAAACGGACGCCGCTATTTTAGCGAAATGCTGGCGTGGTCGATTATTCAGTTTTTGGCGGGAGTCCTTATGCTCTTTTTATCGGCGGTATTTTTCCCGCTAGGACTTCTTTTACTCGTGGTCATGATGATTTATTCCATAACGCCCTACTTCATGGTACTGCAAGACGTGACGTTAGGCGACGCTCTTGCGAAAGCGCCCGGCATGTTCCGCCGTTATTTCGGCGCGATGCTCCCGCTAGCTTTGATCGCCATGTTGTGCACGTTCGCGATCAGTTTGACGAGAATGATGCCGGCTCCGTATGGTTACGCCGTCCCGCTGCTTCTCCATTCCAGCATAGGCACGCTGCTAATCGTGGCTCTCATGTTTACCTTGGCATCCAATCTCAAGAAAGACGGCGACTCAATCCCCAAACTGCAGCCCGTCGTCACTTCGCATAACCGCCTCATCGCCATTATCCATGTCCTCCTTATTCCGACATTGGTTGCAGGAGGCGTGTATGCCTCGTCGGGGAAACATCTGACTCTGTTCGATTCGGCACGGAAGCCGACTTATGAAGGCATCATGAGCCGTTCAAACTTCTCGGATGTCTACTATGCTTCCGAACAACGTTACACCGCATACGAATGGCGTTCAGAAGATTACAAATTGGATATGAAGCTGCCGGAACTGGGGAATGAAAGACAGCCAGACGAGTTTCGGGGTATTGCCGACATCGCATGGGAAATAGATGAAGAGGTACGAACGACGAGCGGAAATACTACGAGTATCTGGGTAGAGCCGATGAAGCGCAAGAGTCGGATCTTGTATCGGCTTGTCCGTCATGGCTCGAACGACGGGAGCGTTTATTATTCCAGCGATAACGGTTATGCTGCGATTCTTCCAGGAGACGAGAAGCCGCGCGAACCGCTATTCGTACGAATTTTCGTCGACGGAAACGGCGAAAACGTGTTCGTCTTGAAATATTCGGCCCGTCTGGAATCATCTGCATTAAACCGTGTATCGGCGGACGGCAGGTTCCTCATACCGGGCACTAGTCCGTTGAATCCGATGGACGTTCATTCCTATTGGTTCGCCAAACATCATGAACCGGATGCCATATTCGACATGCTGGCAGCGAAAAACCTGGAAAGTTATATGCCGACGTTGAACAGAAGTCAAATCGCGCTTGCGGTTGCCCTGCAGGAAGGGGACGGAAGGATGGTTGTCGATCTGCTCGACATGCTGCGAAACCATGAGATACATGTGAAAAGCCCTGATTGGGACGAGGAGGAGTGGACGGAGCAATTGCGAGACCTCTATAAAGGGACTGAAGTGGGGATGCTGCTTCAATACCTGACGAAGGCGGGAGAACAATTCGGGTACGCCGAGCTGCAAGATTCCGAATCCAGCAACGAAGCAGTCGACGTATTCCGAATGGACGTTCCGTTTCCTAACGGAAATATTCTCATTACCTACTCGCTGTCCAAAGAAGATGGACTATTGAAGTCCGTATCCCTTTACGAATAGCAATTATTTCAATACGTATTCCGCAAGCACGCTTTGCAATTCGTAGATATTCAGGCTTTTATTAAATTTTTTCTGAACGGGCAACGCCGAGCCGGAAATCCAGATTTTCAGCTCGGCGTCCATGTCGAACGTGCCCGCGGTCTCGATGCTAAAATGCGTTATATTTTTATAAGGATAAGAGTGAATCTCGACCTTCTTGCCTGAGAGTCCTTGCTTATCGACCAGGATGAGCCGCTTATCCGTAAAGACGAACAAATCCCGAATGAGCTTATAGGCTTTTTCGAACCTCTCCGACTTGCTCAGAATATGACCAAATTCCTTCTGAACCTCTTCCATCTTTAGCTCCGAGGCGTTGCCCATTAAACCGTCGAACAATCCCATGCGATAATCCCCCTTGCAGTTTTGAATGATAAAAGACTAAGCCTATTTTACCACGTTTTAGCAAATACTGGGCAATCATTGTTCGGTATCCTGGCAACTCGATAAAGACAAGAATTCCGTTCTGCGATAAACTGAATAAGAACTTTATTGAATAAATTTTAGTGAAATAAAGACGCCAAAGGAGCGAAGCAGCTTGAGATACGAACGGAATTGGGCAGGCAATTACATGTACCAAGCCAAGGAATGTCATGTGCCGGGGACGGCCGAAGAGGTGCGCGAGTTAGTGGGCCGACTGGATCAAATAAAGGTGCTTGGCTCCAGACATTCCTTCAACGCCATCGCGGATACGGACGCGGCACATGTGTCACTGGAGAGGTTAAATGGCGTCGTTGAGCTGGATCGTGTCCAACATCGAGTAACCGTCGAGGGCGGCATCCGCTACGGCGAGCTGTGCGGTTATTTGCATGAGAATGGTTATGCGCTTCACAATTTGGCTTCTCTGCCGCATATTACGATTGCGGGAGCTTGCGCGACGGCGACGCACGGCTCCGGGGATCGCAACGGCAATCTGGCAACAGTGGTCTATGGCATCGAGCTGGCTACAGGTTATGGGAAACTGATCACTCTGACCAGGGATGACGAGGATGGTCTGTTCGCGGGAGCAATCGTTGGTCTTGGAGCGCTGGGTGTCGTGACAAAGCTGACGCTGGATCTCGTGCCAGCCTTCGAAATAAAGCAACATGTCTACGAGGGTTTGCCGCTCTCCAAGCTTGCGGACTGCTTTGAGGACCTATTCGCTTCCGGATACAGCGTCAGCCTGTTTACGGATTGGAAGTCTTCGTCCTTCCACCAAGTGTGGAGGAAGTCCGTTGTAAAGCCAGGCGATGAGCCAACGGGGGGAGATCCCATTAGCTGTTACGGAGCCTTGTTATCCGATGTCAATCTCCATCCAGTGCCGGGCTATGCGGCGGACAATTGCAGCGATCAACGCGGCATCGTAGGACCTTGGCATGAGAGGCTGGCCCACTTCCGCATGGACTTCACGCCAAGCGCGGGCGAGGAGCTGCAGAGCGAATATTTTGTGGCGCGCAAGGATGCCTACGCTGCTCTCGAGGCGCTGGATGGCCTGCGCGATCTCATCTCTCCGCTTCTGTTCGTAACGGAGGTGCGAACGATTGCAAGCGATAACCTGTGGTTAAGTCCGTGCTTCGGACAAGACTCCGTTGGCATCCACTTTACATGGAAGCCGGATTGGGAGGGAGTCAGCGCGGCGTTGCCGATCATTGAAGCCGGTCTTGAGCCGTTCGGCGCGCGTCCGCATTGGGGCAAGCTCTTCGCCATGGAGCCGGCCAAGCTGCAAGCCCTCTATCCGAAGCTGCCGGCCTTTAGGGAGCTGGTGCAGAAGTTCGATCCCGAGCGGAAATTCCGGAACGGATTTTTGGAGCGGTATATTTACGATGAAACGCCGTCGGAAAGGGCGGAGGATGCCAGATTCTGAATGACCGTGCCGTCCATGGGCGGATTATGCAGTCCTGCCCGCACGTCCCTGTAGTAACGTTCCAACGGCAGGCTGCGAGAGAGACTGGTGCCCCCGACAATCCGCATGGCAAGATCCACGACGCGAATCGCGTTGTTGGTCGTGACATGTTTCGCGAGACCAAGCTCGGACTTCAAAGCGGAACGATTGTCCGGTTCCTTGTCCCATCGGTCCGCGGCAGCGAACAGGATGGTACGCGCAGAACGCAGCGCCAGCTCCATCTCGCCGATGGAAGCTTGAACGGCCGGGAAGGAAGCGATCGGCTTGTCCGTATAGTTCGGTTGATAGGTGCGGGCGAATTCCAGCGCGTAATCTCTGGCGGCAAGCGCAATGCCCATATAACATGCCGGTATATGCAGCAGCCAGCCGGACCCGTCGTCGATGCCGCCGCCCGCGATGCGATGCTCCGATGGAACGAACGCGCCGTCCAATATGACATCGTTACTGCCTGTCGCCCGCATCCCTAACGAATTCCAGGTCTCTACCAGCGTTACGTTTTCCGACTTCATGACTAGAAATTCGCTGACGGCAGCTTCTTCCGGAATAAAGGCGGATACGACGAATCGGTCCAGAATCGGCGACAAAGTGCTAAACGTCTTGCGGCCCGTCAACCGCCAGCCGCCATCCGAACGGACGGCGATTGTCTCCGGCCTGCCGCCGCGGCTGGGGCTTCCCGTCGAGGCTTCGCTTGCGAACGTGTTGATCATCGTGCCGTCCCGAACGACGGAGCGGCATAATTCCGCGAACAATTTTTGCTGCCACTTGCCCGATTCCCGGTAGTGGAACATTTGCCCGACATGCCAGCCTACTGCGAGAGCCGTGGAGCCATCGCCGTAAGCCAGGCGCTCCTGCAGCAGGACTAGACCATGCAAGTCGATGCCGTCGCCGCCGTATTCCGCCGGGACAGTCAGCTTTAGATAACCGACTTCCCGCAGGTCGGCGAAGTTATCGAATGGGAAGGAGCCCTCCTCATCATGCCGGGCCGCACGTTCCGCGAATTTCGCAGCCAAACGCTCGACTTTCTCCACACGTAAACGTTCTTCTTCATTGCGCACAAATTGATCTATATAACGAGACATTACGTCCACTCTCCTTCATCCCGCACTTGATGTAACTATAATGATACACCTTATTCAAGCTTCGGACTATAAGGACTCTTTATACATCAACCTATTGAATCGAATACTAAGGAGGCTGCGGCTATGCAAATAAAAGACGTATTTGGAAAGCTTCCCTTACTAGAGACGGAGCGGACGAAGCTTCGTCCTGTCACTTTACAGGATGTTGAAGATATGTACCGCTATTGCTCGGACGAAGCCGTTTCCGAATACACGACCTGGTATCCCCATGGGACGCTCGATGACACGCTCGGCTTTATCCGCCATCTGGAGCGCAAATACGATAGCGGCGAAGTTGCGCCGTGGGGTATCGTGGACAAGGAAGAAAATCGATTAATCGGTACTTGCGGCTTCGTGCATTGGGACCCCGTTCACCGTAGAGCTGAACTGGGATATGCGTTGTCCCGGCGCTATTGGGGTAAGGGATACATGACAGAGGTCGCGGCCGCAATCATTCAATTCGGTTTTACGGAGATGGACCTTATCCGTCTCGAGGCAAGATGTCTCGTACCTAACATTGGCTCGGCCAGGGTGATGGAGAAGACGGGCATGACTTACGAAGGAACGTTGCGCAAGGTTGTGTTGAACAAGGGCGTTCATTGCGACTTAAAGGTTTACTCGATAGTCAAAGGTGAAGACGGCTCGAAGCGACTATAAAAATCTATTCGACGGTCAATGATTCGGATAGTACGAAGACGGAAGGGGGGCGAACAACATGAAGAGCTACAGCGTACTGGAGCGAATTTTGTTCCCCCGTACTCGATTGAGCGAGATGAAACTAAAGGAGGCGCTGAGTGGCAAAACGGTTCTAATTACCGGCGCCAGCTCCGGCATAGGGGAACAGCTTGCTTATCTGGCAGGCAGATGTGGAGGAAGTCTCATTCTTACGGCAAGACGAGAGGAGAAACTGCTGGCGGTCAAGAGGTCGATCGAAGAGGAGGCGGAGAGAGCGAAAGTGTCGATTTTTAGCGCGGATCTTCGGGATGCGGCGCAGCTGGAGGCGCTGCATGCTTTTATTCGGGAACTTCCGAACCAGCCGGATATCGTCGTGAGCAACGCGGGCTTATCGATCCGCAGAGCCATCTTCGACTCACTCGATCGCGCTCATGACTTCGATCGTACGATCGCGATTAATTATACGTCGCCGCTTAGGCTTCTGCTAGGGCTTATTCCCAGTCTGCGAAGTAATGGCGGTCAAATCATCAATATCTCCACGATTAATATGTCCTTAATTCCATTCCCCCACTGGTCTGCGTACCAAGCGTCCAAAGCCGCCTTCGACACCTGGTTCCGTTCTGCCGCGCCGGAGCTGAATGCGGCAGGGATCGCCACGACGTCGGTCTATCTTCCGCTTGTTCGCACGCCCATGATCGCGCCGACCAAAGCTTACGAGAGCAGTCCGGCGATGAGCGCCGAACATGCCGCGCAGCTTATCGCAAGAGCCATTTACACGCGACAAAGAAGAATCAGGCCATGGTGGCTTCCTTTCGGTGAGCTTGCTTCCTTATGGGGCAGAGGGGCATGGGAGCGAGCGGCTCCTCTCCTATTGCGGAGAAGGGAGAGGCGGTAATGCGATTTCTGCTTCTGCTCGAGGTGATGTACAAGCTTCGGCTGCTTACGCCAGCTGGCCTGTGGCGTCTGTTGTCGGCGATTGGCAGGCATGGCATAAATGTGATGGCCCTGCTTAGAATTGCGGAGCGAACGCATGGAGACTCTCCAGCCATCGTGGATGACCGAGGCAGTGTCTCCTATCGCGAGCTGCTTACGAAGGCAAATCGGCTTGCTTCGCTTCTAACTTCCCGTCATGGAGTAAAACGTGGCATGAAGATTGGACTCATAGGGAGGAATAAGCTGGCATTAGTGCGCTCTATTTTTGCCGTCTCGGCAACCGGAGCGGATCTGTATATGATGAATGCAGAGCTGAGCCCGAGCCAATTAAAGGAATTGGCGGCTAACAACGAACTGGATCTTATTATATATGATGACATAAGGGCGCTCGACATAGAGACGCCGGAGCATAAAGGCTGGGCGATCGTCAGCTTGGCGTCATTGGATTGGCAATTGTTGACGGCAGGCGAGACGTCAAACCTTCCTCGCTCCTCATCCGGACGCATCATGCTGCTGACCGGCGGTACGACCGGGCGGCCGAAGGGCGTGGCGCATAAACCTTCCCTGTTGCATTATTTGCCACCGTTTGCCGCGCTTCTTAACAGACTGCCCCTGCTTGGTAGCCGTACCGTCTATATTGCGACGCCTATGGCCCACGGTTATGGGATCGCGAATTTGTTCCTGTTTGTCGCGCTTGGTTATAAGCTGATTCTGACGCCTCGATTCAAAGCCGAAGATGCTTGCGCCCTGATCCGCGAGCATGGTGTAGAGGTAACGATCGTCGTTCCCTTGATGGTGAAGCGGATGCTCGGGCATGATTCCGGAGCTTTGGCATCGCTACGCTGCATCGTATCAGGAGGAGCTGCGCTGAGCGGCAATCTGGCAATGGAGACTATGAACACGCTGGGCGAGGTGTTATTTAACCTTTACGGAACAACAGAGGGAGGACTCACTACAATTGCGACGCCGCGGGATATGCGAAGGATACCGGGAACCATAGGCAAAGCCATTAGAGGCGTCCCGCTGTATGTGCTGAGCGAGTCAGGACGCTTGGCTCGGGCTGGCGAAGTCGGACGGCTGTGCATAAGAAGACGGAAAGGATTGCCGGGACAACGCGCCTCCTGGATCGAGACGGGGGATGTCGGCGTCAGGGAAAGCAGCGGGTTGTACCGGCTGTTGGGCAGAATCGACGACATGATCGTATCCGGAGGAGAAAACGTCTTTCCCGCTGAAGTTGAAGGGATTTTGCGACAGCATCCCGACGTGGAAGACGCAATCGTTATCGGGGTAGATGATCATACGTTCGGTCAACGGCTTGCCGCATATGTAGAGCTGAAAAAGCAAGCGGTTCTGTCGGAAGAGTCGCTGATGATATGGCTTCGGCCGCGTATGGCCAGATACCAGTTGCCCAGGTCCATCGTCATAATGGATGAGCTGCCATATACGCCGATTGGCAAGCCGGATCTTGGTGCGCTCAAGAACTGAAATTTTATTTCGAAAAGCGGCCGAAAGTCTGCTTTATTTGTTATACTGGGAAGGCTGGAGGCGACGATGTCGTTACTCCCGCTATCGTAACAGAAAAGAAGTGATGATGCCGTGCACGGCTTGACAACGAGACTGCGCAATCGAAGCGTGGCGCTATTGAATCGTTTTTTTACCGGTAGTTCTATGGATTACAAACAAATTTTCGCCATTATTATTCCCATCTTCGTGGATTCCGCGTTTATCGTATTGATGGCGATTATGAATACGGCCATGATCAGTTCCTCGGGGGTTGCGGCGGTGAGCGCCGTCAGCATGGTCGACTCCATTAACATGTTCATTATCAATCTGTTCGTGGCCGTTGCGACGGGAGGGACGGTCATAGTCGCGCAATACAAGGGCAGCGGCAATGACGCGATGGTGTCGAAGGCAGCCTCCCAATCGGTATCGACCGTGGCCTTGCTGTCGATCGTGCTCTGCGTGGTCATGATCGTCTTTCATGGCTCGGTGATTGAAATGCTCTTCGGGAGCGCAGAGGCAGACGTCCTGCAAAATGCGAAGATCTTTCTGATAGGGAGCTGCATCTCGTATCCGTTCCTCGCCATTTATCAGGCGGTGACCGGCGCCCTGCGCGGTGTCGCGGAGACGAAAGCATGCCTGATGTTATCGGTAATCATGAATCTCTCTTATTTCCTGCTCAATCTCGTGCTGGTTAAAGGGTTTGATCTGGGCGTAGTCGGGCTTTCCATCTCGCTAATTGCCGCACGTGTGTTGGGGATGGTCGTCTCGATTATCTACCTGCTTCGTTATAACCAGACATTGCGCTTCAAACTGAAACATCTGTTGCAAACGAACTGGTCGCTTCTTCGCAAGATTATGTACATCGGCGTGCCCTTTGCGCTGGAGCAGATGTTCTTTAATGGCGGCAAGCTGCTGACGCAGACGTTTATCGTCCAGCTCGGCACGCTGGCCATTACGGTCAACGCGATTGCGAATTCGCTGTCCATGCTGTTCCAGATTGGGGGCATGGCGCTCGGAGCGGCTATCGTTACCGTCGTCGGACAATCCATAGGACGCAAAAATATGGACGACGCAAGAAAGTTTATTTCCTCTTTTCTTGGCTTGTCCAACGTATTTTTCGTGGTGATTACGATCATCCTGCTGGCGATCTTCCCGCTTCTCGTTCATCTGTACGCACCGCCGGAGGAGATTGTGCCGGATATATTCGCACTTATCGTCTTAATTTCCGTCTCGCAGCCGTTGCTGTGGTCGATTAGCTTCATCTTGCCTTCGGCGCTTCGGGCCGCGGGCGATTCGAAGTTTACGTCCATATCGTCGCTGCTGACGATGTGGCTGCTCCGCATTATTTTGGGCTATGTGCTTGGCATTACGCTCGGGTTCGGATTAATGGGCGTATGGGTCGCGATGGTTGCCGAATGGGGCGTGCGCGGGGCTGTGTTCTACTGGAGGTACAAAGGAGACAAGTGGTACAAGCATAAGTTGATTTAATAAAACAATCACATCGTGGCAAGAAAACGCAGCCCTATATCTTGTCTAAACAGCGAGCGACCGACTAGCGAATCGTTCCGTTTATCAAGAAGGGGCTGCTTTACTTGGATTTATACCGAGAAGTAACGAATAAGACCGAGAACTGCGAAAGCAAACAGCACAGTTCCGCTGCAAATGCCAGCAATCGCGCTGCGGGCGACTCCCAGCTTGGGTGCGACGAATACCGATAAAATGGATGCAGCCGTCAGCAAGGCGGCAAGCACGTAAAGGCTGGCATCCTCGAACACCGGAGCAAGCCCGATAAAATGAATACCGACGATAAAGGCGATTAACGGCGCCACGAAATCGGACAGCTTCTTGCGAATGAGAAGCAAAGCCCCTATGCCCGCGATAATAAACTCGGCGTACACGGTTATGAGATAAACACGGAACGAGCTTGCTTCGTTTAATGCGGATGCCTCATCCCAGTTCGTAATGCTGAGATAAACGCCTAGTAAACAAACGAGGAGTGCCAGTCCCGAAGCGATTCCCAAATAAAGACGCCATGAATTGCGAGGTCTTTCCTGTGCCCAGCCGAACCAACTGAAGCTGAACATGCCGAAAATGGCTGCGTACATGGCATAATCCCGAATATAGTCCATTATTCTCCTCCCATTTGGCATAATTAGGTTCACTATAGCACAGCAGGACTGCGGAAGGATATGGAAATGCGAACATGCTGGTTTATTTTTTTCGGATAGAGATGTCACAAATCAATCGACCTCCCCGTCATATTGGCAAATACGCGAAAGGGTGATGGGGATGGAAAGGTATGACGTGGCGATCGTGGGCGGAGGTATTGCTGGATTAACGGCCGCGGTTCTGGCCAGCAAGGCTGGCAAACGAGTTGTTGTCATCGAGAAGCAGAACCGGCTTGGCGGCAGGGCGATGACGAATCGGAAGGAAGGAGCTTATTTCAACCTGGGAGGCCATGCTTTATACAAAGGCGATGCCTACGAGACGTTCCGGGAGTTCGGATGTTCGTTGCAGGGAGGGGAGCCGTCCATTGACGCCTTCGGCATATGGAACGGGAAGCTCAGCGTGCTGCCTACCAGCGTTTCTTCGCTGCTGGCGTCGCCGCTGTTGTCTTGGAGGGGCAAGCTGGAGTTCGCGAGTTGGCTGATGAAATTTCCGAAGATGGATACCCGGAATTACGATGGAATCAGCTTAAGAGATTGGATTGAAGGAAATATCAAAGACCCTATGGTGCGGCATGTGTTCTATTCGCTTCTGCGTACGGCGAGTTATGGGATGGCGCCCGATCTGCAAGCGGCGGGTCCGGTGCTGCGAGGGCTTGCCAGCGCCATGCAAGGCGTTATTTATCTGGATGAAGGCTGGGGGGCGCTTGTTCGGGAGCTGCAGGAGAAAGCTTCCCGAGAGGGAGCCTCGTTCTTGACCGGTACAAACGCGGCAAGCGTTTTGCATGAGCTAGGTGCCGTTACTGGCGTCGTGCTGGACGATGGGTCATCCATTAGCGCAGAACATGTCATTGTCGCGTCGTCGCCAGCCGTTGCGCATAAGCTCGTTCCTCAAGCCGACGCTACCGCACTGCGCGTATGGAAGGAACAATCCATCGAAATCACGTCCGCTTGCCTGGATGTTGCGCTGAGGAAGCTCCCGATGCCTAACCAGCAATTCGTCTATGGCATCGATAGGCCGATTTTCCTGACGAATCAGTCCCGTGCGGCCAGACTAAGCGATGATGGCGCCCAAGTCGTATGTCTCATTAAGTATCAAGGGGCGGGTTCGAATCCGGAGAAGGATCTGAAGGAGCTGGAGGAGACGCTTGATCTCGTGCAGCCGGGATGGCGAGGGGAGCTGGTCGCGAAACAATATTTGCCGAAAATAACAGTGTGCCATGATTTCCTCCATGTTCGCGGTCGAGTGCATCCGGGTCCGAACGTACCGGAGATCAGCGGATTATATGTGGCAGGCGAATGGGCGTCCCATGGCGAATTGTTGGTAGACGCCGCCACGGCCAGCGCGAAAAGGGCCGTCCGGCATATGCTGGGGAGCGGCATCGGGGAGGGCAACTCAAGAAATGGACATCGAGTCGTTATATAAGGAACATCGAGCGGAGCTGTTCGCGTTGTCGTACCGCATGTTGGGGAGCGTTATGGATGCGGAGGATATCGTACAGGAAACCTTTATTGCGTACGGACAATCTTTAAGCGTCGAGCCGGTTCGGAACGTACGGGCTTATCTATATCGAATCGCGACGAATCGCTGCCTGGATTTGCTTCGGTCCTCGGCGAAGAAGCGGGAGCTCTATGTCGGGCCATGGCTGCCGGAGCCGCTGCTCGGAGACTTCAACGGCGGTGCAACAGGCGGCGAAGATCCCGCGCTGGCTTACGAGCGTAGCGAATCGATGTCCACGGCGTATCTCATGCTGCTGCAGCAGCTGAACGCGGTAGAGCGAGCCATATTTTTGCTCCGGGAGCTGTATCAATATTCTTATGAGGACATTTCGGAGATCGTCGGCAAGCATGCAGCGAATTGTCGGCAAATTTATCATCGGGCGCATAAGAGCATTCGCGACAGCAAGGGTGAGCATCCAACTGCAGAAGTTGCGGAATCTCTTGTCAAGTCGTTCGTGCAGTCCGTTTTTAAGGGCGATCAGTCGCGAATTCTGGAACTGGTCAGCGACAACATCGTCTTTCTGTCAGATGGCGGCGGCAAGGTGCGGGCGGCTCAAGTGCCTGTGCGCGGCGCAAAGGCCGTTCTGTCCTTGCTGCAAAATCTGCTTGTCATGTATGACGCTACGTACCAATTCGATTATGTTTGGATGAACGGCACGCCGGGACTCCGTTTCGATTTCGACGACGGGAACCGATACATCTATTCTTTCGGCTTCCGGGACGGGGTTATCGATCATATTTATTGCATTTGCAACCCCGACAAGCTTGGCCATGTGCCTCCGTTAAACAACGGAAATCAGTAACGGTCTGTTTAGCTGTCGGCTGTTTCCCGAACACCTTTTCATCTACAAGGCGAGCTATCGCTCGCCGTGGCCAAATAATTGTGGTTAGGAAGCGGTTCAAAACCTGCTTAAGACATTTTTTCGCCGAGAGTTTTTGCCTTCTTAAGCCACTTGGCGCGCTGCTCGGGAGTGGATGGTTTGATTGGAGTAAGTTCTGTAATGCGGACAGGATTGATCCCGCAAAACTTCAATATGTTTTTTTTCATCACAATATGTCCCGCATTGCGATATACGAGCCGATTGTACCAGGATGGCGTATCCATCGTAACGAGCAAATGCGCAGTGCGGCCGACAAGCAGCTTATCCCAGAGAGCGGAGTTCTCGCGGTATTTGAAGGCGAAGCCAGGCAGGAAAACACGATCGATGAAGCCCTTCAGCAAGGCTGGCATGGCTCCCCACCAGGTTGGGTAGACGAATACCAGGTGATGAGCCCACCGGATCAGCTCCTGAGCGCGAATTAAGTCTGGCTCGAGCTCGGTGCGCTTACGGTAGCCGAAGGACAAATTAGGGTTGAAAGCAAGCTCGGCAAGATTTAGCCTGCGTACCTGCGCGCCGCTGCCAAGGGCGCCGGTTGCGTAAGCGTCGGCTAGCGCGGCATTAAAGCTGGCAGAATCGGGATGGCCGTTAATAATAAGAATGTTGGATTTGTTTGTTAGGGTCATGGGAAGTTACCTCCATCGATCATGGGATTCGTAATGCCAGATTCAGCATACGCCATTTGGAAGTGCATGTGGATGATGGATGGCGCAACCCGGATTGTGAATTTACGCAAGAGAAAGGAGGGGAGAGGCGCTTGAGCAGCGAAAAGGTAGCGATCACGATGGTATTTCCCATTTTAAAGACCATTGTGCACAAAGGATACGATCGCGAGCAATTCTGCGCATCGGTATCGCTTGACGACGAATTGCTGCGGGATCCGGAGGCGCGTATTCCTGCAGCCGAGCTGGAACGGCTTATGATTGCCGCCGCTATTTATACGGATGACGATCATTTTGGCTTGCGCCAGGGCGAGATTACGGATTTTGCGGATATGGGCATTCTCGGTTACGTAATGATGCACTCCCGCACGGTCGGCGAAGCGCTCGCCGCGTATAGGCGGTATAACGATATATTGTGCAGCGGCTTTCTAATGGACGTGGAGCCGTATGGTGACGAGGTCAGAATCGTCATACGGCTTCAGCATCCCGATAAAGACAAGATGTCCCGCCATTGCGTGGAGGATATGACTTGCTCCATATTTAAAATGATGGGCAAATTAAGCAATCGTTCCATAGCCCTTCAAGAGGTATCGTTCCAACATGCCCCACCGGCTGACGTCGATCCCTACCTGAGTGTGTTTGGTGTATCGCCGATGTTCGAACAACATGAGACATATCTTCGTTTTTCTGCTGAGGTACTCGGCTATCCAGTGATGTATTCCGACTCCAAGCTGTTGGAGCTGTTCGACAATATGGCACGGCAGACGCTTGAGCAGCTAGCACAGACGGAGAGTCACGGGATGGGGGAACGGGTGACAGCTTGGATGAAGGCATGTCTGCCCGCCGAGTTTCCAACCGTCGTGCAGACGGCGGAGGCGCTTGGCGTTAGCGTGCGAACGCTCCAGCATAAGCTCCAACTGGAGGGGACGTCGTACAATGATTTGTCCATCGGGGTTCGCAAAGAGCTGGCCAAAGGTTATCTGGAGAAGCGAGGTGTTTCGGTCGGCGATATCGCTTATGCCTTGCACTTCTCGGAGCCAAGCGCGTTCCAAAGCGCCTTTAAACGATGGACGGGGCAGACGCCGGGGCAATACCGGGAACAGGCATGGCGGGAGGGAGCGGAGCAAAGCGGGTAGTGCTGGTTGCTTGAATGAATGGTCGTATCGTTACCCAAGCCATGATGATCTGTCGATTGGGGCTGTCCCAAAAAAGTCGCAAATTGGCTTTTGGGATAGCCCCTTCGGCAGAGCCAGACGTCACCGTAATAGTTAAACCTCGTAAGGGTCGATCGTTCGAATCGTGCCGTCTTCGTTGTAATGGAGCTCGGTAAATTTGACGCTTCGTTTGTTATCCGCGCCGCCTGAGAGCGAGCTGTCGTGGTAGAACAGATACCAACGTTCCTTGAACTGCACGATGGAATGATGGGTCGTCCAGCCGATAACCGGCGTCAATATCCGGCCTCTATAATGGTAGGGGCCTTCGGGATTCGTGCTGGTCGCGTAGACAATGTAATGGGTAGAGCCCGTCGAATAGGATAAGTAATAAAGTCCATTGTACTTGTGCACCCATGGCCCTTCGAAGTAGCGCCGCTCCTCGTCTCCCGCAAGAATAGGCCGTCCGTTCTCGTCCACGATGGCAATTTCCATGGTAGCACTGGCGAAACCCAGCATATCGTCTGACAGCCTTGCCACGCGTGGACCCAGAGCCGGTTCCGTCGGGTCAGGGCCTTCGGCGTCTGGCAGGAACTTGCCGGTCTGCCACTTTTCCAACTGTCCTCCCCACAATCCGCCGAAATACATATAAGCTTTATCGTCTTCGTCCACAAGAACGGCGGGATCGATGCTGAAGCTGCCCGGGATGTAGTCCGCTTCGGGCTCGAACGGACCAGTCGGCGACTTGCCGGTAGCAACGCCGATACGGAAGATGCCCTGCCCGTCACGCGCCGGGAAAAACAAATAATACGTATCGTTTTTGAAGGCGGCGTCCGGCGCCCATAGCTGCTGCTTGGCCCATGGAATATCGCGCAGATGGAGCGCTTCCCCATGATCAACGCAAGGTGCGTCCGGATCTTCCATGGAGAGAACATGGTAGTCTTCCATATCGTATTGATCGCCGTTGTCGTTGGAGGTTTTCTCATGATCGAGGTCGTGCGATGGGTAGATATACAGTTTGCCTTCAAAGACATGCGCGGAAGGGTCCGCTGTATAGATATGAGTCACCAAGGGTTCGTTGCGTTTAGCCATCATAGTTCCTCCTTGAGCGTTGAGTGAATGCTCCTTCCATTTTATCCGAAAAGAAAGCCGCATGAACCCTTAGAAACTATGGCTTTTGTTATAGAAAGTTTAGGTCGTGTCTGAAAACCCGCTCAGGGGCATCTTTCACCGCCTTTCCGCCCCCTGCTTCGTCACTTTTGCTTGACGTACCCTTAGGTAACGTCTTCACAAAAGTTCCTTGCATGGAACGAAAATTCGGCAAAATCTGCTCCCCTCGGAGTATTCAGACACGCCCTAGTTCTTCCTACTGATATACTGTTATTTCTTATATCATGCCGTAAACCGCGATGCCTAGCAGCAGAACGACGATAAAAGGGGTCAGTAGCATTCGGAAAATGCCGATTTTTCCATGTATGACTTGAAGCCCTAACTCCTGATCCCACGATGTTATTCCTTCTTTTTTTAATCTCCGATAGCCAATAATGTTCGCGATGATTTCCAGTATGCCCACGCCAAGCCCTATTCCCCTCAACCAGACAAGTCGGGCTCTCTTAAAGGCCAGTGATTTGGGCATTCTTGTTCCGTCGGCATCCAGAACTTTAATGTTCAATAGTTTTTTGCCAGGCGTTGTCCCCCAAAAGTACATGTACAGGGCATCCAGAAAAACGAAGGCAACCAATAGGATGAAACCTAGAAGATTGTCATTGATTTGGAGAAAGCTATCAAAATCAATTAATATCCAAACAATAGAAATTAAAATCGCATGACTTAAATAATCGAAGTATCTCGCCCAGAAGCGAATCCAAGGTTTTGTCGGTTGTTGGGGCGCGAGGGGGGCTGGTTCTTGTTCTAGTTCTTGTTCTTGTGCCATTGAGTTGTGCTCCTTAGTCAGAGATAGCGTGAGATTCGCCTGGTACGAATGCTGGATATAATTCCAGAACCTTCTAGTTGACTATATCATGCCGATTGACCTGTGTATAGGTCAATAGTTCTATTGTTCGTGCAGATCCTATCCTACTCCTAACACGCATATATATGTAGCAAAGAAACGGGAAAAGGATGGGCATGCAATGGACATGAATGAAATAAGGGACGGGATTCGTGCGCTCGCGATGGGGGCAATGGCTTCTCAGTCATCGGATGGATCGTGGCGTTTATGCCTGGACACCGGGATCTCGACGGATTGTTATTGGATCGTATTGTTGACAGCGCTCAGACGAAGGGATGACGCCTTTATCCGACCGCTGGCCGCGCGGATAGCCTCTTTGCAGCAGCCAAATGGAGCGTGGAAGCTGTATCCCGACGAGGAAGGCAGCTTGGAGGCGACGGCGGAAGCCTGTTACGCGCTGTTATGCGCAGGGTTCTATTTGGAGACGGATGGTGCGATCGAAAGGGCTAAGCAATATATTCGCTCGAAGGGAGGACTATCTCAGGCAAAAAGCTTGCTGACGCAAGTTATTTTCTCCGCGACAGGGCAAGCAGAGTGGCCGAAGCAGTTGCGGCTGCCGTTGGAGTTGTTTTTTTCGCAGGCAGGGCTCGATCTCTTTTCGTTATCGGGGCATGCTCGCGTCCATCTCATTCCGACGTTAATCATGTCGAATCTGCAGTTCTCGGCGCGCAACGAATGGATGCCGGATATGGGAGACCTGTTTGTTCACGGGGAGCGAACTTTTGCCAACGACCATACATGGATCTCGGCGCTAAATGTGTTTTTATCGGCAATTCCGTTTGACAGCTTGCCTGTCATCGGTTCGCCGAACGCGCTGGAGCAAGCTAGGCAATTTATGCTGGAGAGGCTGGAGCCGAACGGGACGCTGCTCACATACTCGACTTCGACCATTCTGATGGCATTTGCGCTTATGGCGATGCAAGAGCCTGTCGCATCTCCTCTGATGGATCGACTCCTGCAAGGCGTCCTGTCTCTGCAATGCTGGAATCGTGCCGGCATTCAGACAGCTTCGTCCGAGATATGGGACACCGCCATGATTAGTTACGCACTAAGAGAAGCCGGTCTTCCGACTTCTGAAACCTCTACATCGCTGGAGAACGCCGCATTGTACCTTGCCGGCAGGCAGCAATTTCGTGTCGGAGATTGGATTCGCAGAAGCCCGCATACGGAGCCGGGAGGATGGGGCTTTTCGGACGTGAACACCTTCTACCCCGATGTGGACGACAGCGTAGCTGCATTGAGAACGATCCGACCCTACTTGAGCCGGCTGCCGGATGGACGCGCCAGCTGGCAGAGGGGGTTGAACTTCGTGTTAGCCATGCGTAATGACGATGGGGGATGGCCAGCTTTCGAAAGAAGGGGAAGCTCGATAACGGACTTGTTCTTTACCTTCGACGGCAAATCCGATATCGCATCGGATCCTTCTACAGCGGATCTCAGCTGCAGGGTGCTGGAGTTTCTAGGCAAGGAGCTGGAGATGACAATCGGCCACAGTTGGGTGGACGATTCCGTGAAGTGGGTGTTGTCGCGCCAAGAGCGTGACGGAAGCTGGTATGGCAGATGGGGAATAGCTTATGTTCACGGAACGGGCATGGCGCTGCAAGGGCTGCTGGCCGTAGGGCTGGCGAAGGACCATCCGGCCGTAACGAAAGGCGTTCGCTGGCTGTTCGACATACAGAATAGCGACGGTGGCTGGGGAGAAAGCTGTGTCAGCGACGAACGGAAACGGTATGTGCCTCTAAACGCCAGCACACCGTCGCAGACGGCATGGGCGCTAAACGGACTGATAGCAGCCCACGACAAGCCGACTTTGGAGATGGAGCGGGGAGTGGAGGCGTTGCTGCGAATTTTGCGAGCGGGAGACTGGACATCTGTCTACCCGACGGGAGCGATGCTGCCAGGCAGCATGTATGCCCATTATCCAAGTAACAATGTCAGTTGGCCGTTGCTTGCGCTGTCTGCGTATGTGAACAAATTCGACGAATAGAGTTATTGGAGGTGCTGGCCGCTGCCGCTGTGCGGCCGGCACTCCTCCCATACCTGCACCCGCACCCACACCGCACCCGCACCGGCACCCGCACCGGCACCCGCACCCGCACCCGCACCCGCAGCTACAGTTACAGCTACAGCTACACTTATCACTTCGTACGCGGAAAGCTACTCGATGATTGTGCAAATATGCTCAATTTTTCTCCCGATTTCAGCTGATCGTGAAAGAATTGTACCAGAATACACAATTTTGGCCTACTGAAGAGGCGTTTTAGCTTGCTACTATTGAAATTTATGTATATTTGTACAATTTTACTGTTTACACCTGGTCTACCCATGAAAATTGTGTATATTTGTACAATTTTCCTCTGTTGCCTACTGAAAGCCTCCTGAAAGCCTACTGAATACTTAATGAATACCTCCCGAATCCTACTGTACCCCTAGGCACGAAGCTGAATAGCAAACATGGCACAGTTTTGTACAAGTATTGCCGTGAAATTAGTGTGTAAATGTACAAAACGATGCCACCAACTATCCAGCGACTCTTATCTGAGTGCAAATAATGCATGAGGCTTCATCACGTACTTCACCACGTATTTGCCATTTGGGACCGTGACGGAAGTAAACAAGCCGTGATCGCATAATGAACGCAGTGCCTTGACGGCTGTACGCCGGTCGATTCCGACGTGCTTGGCAACATCGGCAACCCGCAGGGGTCGAGCGAGCGTATAGGCGAGCCGAATCGTCTCGCGTTCGGCCAGCGAGCAGATTGTCACAGGTGTAGCCGATGCCTCGAATCGGCTTAAGACCATGCGAAGCAATGTTACGCACAGCTCCGGGCGTTGAGCCACATCGTCGTAAGCGAAGGAAATAACGTGATAGCCGATAGAGGTAAGGAACGTTTCCCGATTGAGCTCATTGCAATACTTTTGTCGGTCCATGTTTTTGACGTGGGGGCCAAAGTCTTTTATTTCTATGACAATCTTCTCCATGCCCGTCATATACACAAAATCGCAAAAGTACGAGTAACCGCGCCAATCCAGCACCTCGTACTCCGGATGGAGCCCATGAAAGTTACCCCGGAGCGGCCACCATACCTGCTTGCAAAACAGCGTTTCCGCTTCCAGATGTCCACGCTCCAGTCTTCCTTTTCGCTCCCCGGCCCGTCTTTCCAAATGCCACTGGATAAACGCTTCGTGTTCCTTTTCGAACGTCATCGTGATCATCTCCTCTCATTTTTACGGTAATGCAAGTTTTTGCAAAAACATCGTGAAGCCGTCAACAAACGCCGCGCGATGTGCTACGTGCATGTTGCATTCGCGCAAAAAAAGAACGCGCAAATCAACCTGGCAGTCAGGTGGATTCAAGCGTTCTTCGCCGAAGGCGGACGACTGTCAGCTGCAAGATTTCCAAGCAGTTTATATGTCGTCAGCTTCATTTTATAAGCAGTGTCCCAAATAAAATACGAGCAGCTTACTACCGTTAAGGCACCATATTACCTGCAGCTTTGTAGATGCCGTACCATTCCTGGCGCGTCAGCGGGATATCGGAGCCTTTGCAGGAATCCTTGAGACGGCCGACGTTCGTCGTGCCCAGCACGACCTGGATATTCGCCGGATGACGGGTAATCCAAGCCACGGCAATCGCCGTGTTGGTGACATCGTATTTGGCCGCGAGCGTGTCGATATACTCGTTAAGCTCCTTGTAGTTCTCCAAATCGCCGAGGAACGGACCTTTAAAGAATCCTTGCTGGAATGGCGACCAGGCTTGGACCGTAATATCGTGAAGACGGCTGTAGTCGAGAATGCCTCCATCGCGGTTGACGGACTGGTCGATATTCATGTTCAGCGCAATGCCGGAATCGACAAGCGGAGTATGCGCGATGCTGAATTGCAGCTGGTTGGCGACGATCGGCTGTTTTACGAATTTTTTGAGCAGCTCGATCTGCAACGGCGAATGGTTGGAGACGCCGAAATGACGGACCTTGCCGCTCGCTTGCAGGCTGTCAAAGGCTTCGGCGACTTCTTCCGGCTCCACGAGCGCGTCGGGACGGTGCAGCAGCAAAATATCCAAATAATCCGTGTTTAGACGCCCAAGAATACCATCGACGGAAGCGAGGATATGCTCCTTGGAGAAGTCGAAATAACCGCCGCGAATGCCGCATTTGCTCTGGATGATCATCTTTTCGCGAAGGTTTGCGTTCATGCCAATCGCCTTGGAGAAATGTGTCTCGCATTCGCCGCCGCCATAGATATCCGCATGGTCGAAGAAATTGACGCCCTCTTCCATCGAGGTGCGAATAAGCGTTTCGGTGTCTTGCAGGGACATGCCCTTAATGCGCATGCAGCCGAGGACAATATTGGAGGCGGTTAGATCCGTGCCTGCTATTGGAATCATTTTCATAGTAAGGTTGGCTCCTCTCGAGAATAGGTTCTACAACAACATACAAGATAGAGTGGACTCTAGGTCAATACATCCAGAATACATTGGACAAAAAAAGCTGGCGCTGTTCTGCAAAGCCGCAATCTAATGTTTGTTCCTTGCAAGCATTGACAATCCCGGGAGGTTGGCGTAACCTCTAGACATTTAGTATATATGTATTGCTTTGGAAAGCGGGTATGAATCATGACGTATTCGATATCTCAGGCGGCCGAAAAAACGGGGCTGTCCATCCATACCATTCGATATTATGACAAAGAAGGTCTGCTGCCATTCATCGACCGCCGCAATGGGACACGGATTTTCAGCGAGCAAGACATCGACTGGATCGATCTCATCTGTTGCCTTAAGCAGACGCGTATGCCTATCAAGGATTTGCGCAGCCTGATCCAGCATTGCACCGACAATGACGCAGTGCTCGAGAAGGGGATGGAAATTTTGCTTAAGCACAGGGAGATGGTCGAATCGCAGCTGGTGGAGCTCCAGAACAGTCTGAAGACGATCAATTACAAAATTAAGCATCTCCCACGCATGTACCAGGAACGGTTCGCGAAGGAGCTGCCGCTGCAAAAATAGTCGCGATCAGGAGGCGGAAGCCGACGCTAGCGTAAAGGGGCGGCTTGTTGGCCGACCCTTCGCGAATGCCACTTGTGCGGCTATGCCGCTAACTCCAGCCTTCGCATCTTACCGGCTATGCTTAAGTGTCAGCGTTGCGCCGGTCACGCTCTCATAGGAGGCGGACAGCGGCTGCTCGGAAAATACGGGCGCATTCGCTTGCCTGTTCTCCACAAATGCGCTGAGCGTCGTCAAGCCGTTCGCCCCGGCTTCCCGGATGGAGATCGCTTCGACGACGACGCCATTGCTGCCGCTTTCGATCGACTCGATCTCGCAGCGATCGGGTTTGGACGTCAGGCGGAACGGCTTCATCAAGTGGATGGCGAGCATCGCTTGTCCGACGATGCCATACACGGCGCGAGCATCCGCAATCCATTCTCCCGGGGGCAACACGCCTGCAAGAGATTGACGTGCTTCTTCCTGAGAGGTAGGCTGGTACAAGGCAATAAGCACATTGCGGTCCAGCGCGATCTCCTCTGCTTCGCCGCTATGGCGCAGCTTGTCGCCAGCTTTGGCTGCAGGCAGGACGAAGTAAGCTTGGTTGACGGTACCATCTGTCGCAGGAAACGTCACATCCCAGCGATGCTGCTCGTTGTCGAATTCGGCCGCTCGCTCCAGCATACCGCCAAGCGCAAACGATTCGTCCATATAGAGGATGCTATGTAGGCGTTCGCCGGACGGTTCAAGCGCGGAAGCGGGATAGTCGCGTTTCAGCTGATAGGGGTAGGATCGCTTTAACGCGGATTGCCTGATGTAATCCGGGATCTCGTAACCCAGAAGCCCGGCATATTCCGGACGATGAACCGTTTCCGGCAGAGGGAAATCGCCGAATTGCACATAATCGAACGCAGCGCAGCGGTCAGCAGGCGCGTCAGGCGGCAACGAACGCGAATGCGGTCCCGCCCATGCCCCGCGGAAATAATAATCGGCACGTTCCTGCCACAGCCATTCAAGCAGAGACTGGATGTCAGCTTTGACAGCATCGTCACGGACTATCTCCCAAGCGGCCGCATAAGCTTGCGTCCAGTGCCAGAACCATGGCAGGATGCCGTATTCCGACATGCCGTAGGTCTTCAGCTGCGTCAAAGTGGATCGTACGCGGGCCGCTCCTTCTCGAAGCAATTCCGAATCCTCAAGTACGGTGCCTAGTAGAAGGGCAGCAGCGGTATGTTTCGCTTCATGATGGTTATACGTTCTTAGCGGCGCGGCATAGTAACGAGAACGATACGTATGCTGGGTGGATAACGAAAGCTCGGAGCGAAGCTCCGGCGTCAAATCCGGTTTATGCTTTTCGTGGAAGAAAGTAAGGAGACAACACATGATCTCGACAGGCAGCTTGTTGATCGGCGCTTGCGCAGGATCGTCTCCGAGGTTCAGCGGCCAATGCCCGTAAGTAGCGCTGGCCGGATCGCGGTCTTGCAGACGCAAGACTTTCGTCAGTACGGAAGTAGCCAGATCAAGGGCAGACGATTGCTCGAGCGCGAGGGTCTGGCCTTCGCTTGCAGCAGTGTACAGATAAGAAGCATAATAGAAGTTGTC
This sequence comes from Paenibacillus sp. MY03, assembly GCF_002165585.1. NCBI lineage: Bacteria > Bacillati > Bacillota > Bacilli > Caryophanales > Paenibacillaceae > Paenibacillus > Paenibacillus sp. MY03. Next base: position 120,337 of record NZ_MXQD01000032.1, read on the forward strand.
GCGGATGTCTCCATGGAACCACAGTCCGCTGGGAAGCAGGGGCGTGGCACAGGCACGGTCCGCTATCAGCTTTCTAAGCTGCTGCTGGCGTTGCTGTTTTGTAGTCATCGTGTGATCCATCCTTCCGATCGTTTCATAGATTCTACCCTATTATATCATTTCATTTGAGGAGAGCGAGCATATGAAACCACACAAGTATTCTGCAACCGTATTCAATCAAATGCATTCCACGACACTGCCGCAAGAAGCGATTGCCATCTGGTCATTGGGACAGGAAGGATTTCTGGTCAAATGGAAGGAAACCACCGTCCTCTTTGATCCGTACCTATCCGATTGGGTTTACGAACTTGCCGGCGATCCTTGGCAGAGAGCTTTCAAGACGCCGTTGTTGCCCTCGGAGTGTCTAGACGTGGACTATGTCGTCTGCTCGCATCACCATGAGGATCATATGGACAAGCTTACCTTGCAAGAAATAGCCCGATCGAACAAAACGAAGTTCATCGTCCCCAAAGCTCACCTGGGCCTAATGATGGAATGGGGAGTCGCCGAGGAGCAGTTGATCGGGATTTCGCATGGAGATAACCTGCAACTGGCGGAGGGCGTATCGATTGCCGCGCACGCAGCGAAACACGAGGATTTTGAAACGGATGGGGCAGGTGAGCATTTTTACTTAAGTTATGTCGCTACGCTGGGAGAGATCAAGTTGCTGCATGCCGGGGATACCATTGGCTTTACGGAGCTGGAGGATTGGCTGAAGCCGCAAGAGATCGACGTCGCTCTGCTGCCGATCAACGGTCGCGATTATGTCCGGGGTCGCAAAGGCATCGTCGGCAACATGAACTACAGGGAGGCTGCCGAGCTCAGCGTCGCGATCGGCGCAAGGCTGACCGTGCCGATGCATTACGGATTGTTCGCTCATAATGACGAGAATCCGGCTTATTTCGTCGATTATATGTACAAACATTATCCAAGTTCGAGCTTCCATATGTTCGCGCCGGGCGAGCGATTCGTTTATTTGAAGTAGCGAAAAACGGCTATCGGAGCGCTTCGATTCCTATACATTAAAAAATCACGTTGTTGCTCTCCTGCACCAGGCAGACGGGGGCATACAACGTGATTTTTCTTTTATCCTGATAGGACAGCCGATCGTCGTTTGAACCGAAAGGCCGGGTTATTATACCGGCATCGCCTTCCAGACCATCAGAGCCGCGCCGGTCGCGACGGCGTCTTCCTTGAGCACGCCCTTGGAGAACACTGGCACGTATTCCGGATTATGATAGGCGTTGCTTCGGGCAACCTCCGTCGCTGTCTGGAAGAAGCGCTCATGCGAGGTTACCAGCGTGCCGCCGAGGACAATCGTCTGAGGGTGGAACAGGTTGATCACATTGGACAAGCCGATGCCAAAATATCTCGCCGAGCGAAGGAACAGCTCGGATACGTAGGCACTGTCTCTCGCCAGCTCCCGGAGCAGCGTATCGTAGCCGATACGCTCGGCAGGGAGATGGTACATATTCGTCAGGTCGCCGCGGCCCATCTTGGCATCCGAGCGTGCCTGCTTCTCCAGCGCCTGGACGGAGACAAATGCCTCCAGCGCTCCGTAGTTGCCTTCTTCGTTAAGGCGCGGCCCGTCGGTCTGAATAATCATCTGTCCGATGGAGCCCTCCATATCCACGGAGCCGTAGACGATGCGGCCATAGGACATCATAGCGGAGCGCATGCTTATTCCTGCATGCACATAGACCATATGTTCGATGCCTTCGTGCCGCAGCGCCCAGTGCTCGCCGATCAACGCGGTGTTCGCTCCGTTATCCAGCATGGCGGCAATCCCCGTCGCTTGTTCGATCAAGCTGCAGATGGGCACGTTGCTCCAGCCCTTTGCAGGGAAGTACAGCGGGTTCAGTATGATGCCTTCCTCGCGGTTCAACGGTCCGACGGCACCGATGCCGATACCGATGATCCGGGACTCCGTCAAGCCATGATCGGCCAGCAGCACCCGGATTTGCCCCGCGACATACTTTACGAATTGTTCCGGCGTCATATCCTCATCCATTCGCCAGCGGACGAAAGACTTGGGATTCATGTCCATGTCGAACAAACCAAGCGTGGAGTAAAAACGCGAAATTTCCAGTCCAAAAACGTAACCGTAGGTTCCGTTAATTTTATAGAGTATGGGCTTCCTTCCGCCGCTGGAAGGGCCGAATCCGGATTCCGCGATCAAACCGTCGCCCAGCAGCTCTTCCAGCAGGCGATTCATCGTGCTCGACGTCAACGAATAGCTTGGAAGCAAATCGGCCTTGGAGACGATGCCCTGATGCGCAATATGTTGATACACCGTTTGTTTCACGGATTGTTTTGCGGTTTGTCCATCTGTCCTCATCCCAACTTCTCCTATTCCTTTATACACCTTTAATATTCATCATAGCTTAAAAGAAGGGTGGTTGCTAGAATCTATACAAGTATATCCACTTATTTGCAAAATGATAAAAACTTCAACAAATCCTCAGTATTCCCCTCTGGATAATGTCAAGAATTCAACGGTTTTCCCTGTATTAGACCATATTACAAATACTTATAGCCCTTTTCATAAAAACTTAATTCCAAAATGAAAAAAAGATGATATACTAGTTCTATAGAGTTTGGAACGGAAAGCTTGATTGCATAAATTGGCATTGATTTTCAGATGACATCATGGGGGGGACGGGAGAAGATGACGGAGACAGGGAAAACAATCTGGCAGCTGTTCACAACGTTTCTGAGAATAGCTCCGGCGACCTTCGGAGGCGGCTTTGCGGTCATGCCGGCGATGGAGAAGGAAGTTGTGGAGAAACGCAAATGGATGGACAGCGAGGATATTGGAGATGTATTCGCTGTTGCGCAATCCATTCCAGGCGCGGTTGCGATTAATTCCGCTACTTTTATCGGATATCGGATCGCCGGCATTCGTGGAGCGTTAGCCGCTATGATAGGGATGCTGCTGCCAACGTTCTGTATTATCGTTGTGCTGTCTTATGTATTTCTGCAGGTGAAGGACAATCCCAAGATTGAAGCGGCATTTCTGTCGATCAGGGCGACGATCGTGGCGCTTATCGCGTATGCAGCCATCAAATACGGTAAAAAGGCGCTCGTCGACAAAGCATCGGCCGTACTGATCGGGGTCACCGTGCTGCTCCTGTTCGTAGGAGGTTCCTTGATCCATCCGCTTCTGATCATAGCTGGCGGTGCAACCGCGGGAATCGTGATTCAGGCCATTAAAGCGAAGCTCGGACAAGAGCGAAGCAAAGAGTTGCGGCAGGAGCGAAGCGGCAAGGTGCAGGAGCAAATATTTGATTATATGATCTAGGCAATATAGGTTAGGAACATGCACTAACATGGGAGAGGCGATGAGGATGATTCTGCTGGAGCTGTTTCTGACGTTCTTACTGGTCGGTTTCATAGCTTTCGGTGGCGGATATGCCATGATTCCGATTATCCAGCAAGAAGTCGTCGAACGGCATGGCTGGATGAACGTGACAGAGTTTACGGATATGATCGGAGTGGCGGGGATGTCTCCTGGACCAATCGCTACAAATATTGCCATATTCGTCGGCATGCAGCAAGCGGGTATTGCTGGAGCGATCATTGCCGCAATTGGCATGGTGCTGCCATCTTTGGTCATTATCGTGGCGGTAGGAACGATATTTTTCCGGATTCATCAGAACAAGTGGGTCCAGTCGTCGCTATACGGGTTGCGTTCCGTTATTACAGGACTTATTCTATATGCAGCGGTTGTATTTGCAGTGCGTAACGAGCTTGTGACGTCGATATCATGGTTTACGCTTAGCCAGCTCCTGATCTTCGCGGGTTCGCTTGCGGCGTTGCTGCTGCTTCGCAAACATCCGTTAACGATTCTTATTATATCCGGTTTAATCGGTATTGCGTTATACAGCTAAATATTGTAACAAGCAAGGGGGAATAGGATCTTGAATGAAGACAAACTGCCATCCTGCTGCGCGGCTTCGCGCGACGGGATCCATATAGAGACGAAATCGTCGGCGGCAAGCGGTCTCATCAAGCTGGAACGGTGGAAAAAGGAGTCGGATAACCCCGTCCCGCTGCATGACGATCTGGTCCTCATTCCGGAAGGCCGCTTTCTGATGGGAACGGACACAAGAGAAGGTTTCCCTAATGACGGGGAGGGCCCGGTACGACAGGTGGAGGTAAAATCGTTCCGCATGTCGCCGTATGCCGTTACAAATGCCCAGTTCAGCCAATTCGTAGAAACTACGGGGTATCGCACGGAAGCCGAGGTTTTCGGCTGGTCGTTCGTGTTCCATCTGCTGGTGTCGGAGGAGACAGGCAGGAAGGTGAAGACGGTGCCGCAAGGAGTGCCGTGGTGGCTTGTTGTGGAGGGAGCAGACTGGGCGGCGCCTGAAGGTCCTGATTCGTCGATCGCGGACCGGATGGATCATCCCGTCGTTCATATCTCATGGAACGATGCCAATGCCTATTGCCGCTTCGCCGGAGTCCGTCTGCCCAGCGAGGCGGAATGGGAATATGCGGCAAGAGGCGGTCTCGAGGGAAAGACGTATCCTTGGGGCGATCTGCTGAAGCAGGACGATCAGCATCAATGCAACATTTGGCAGGGGAAATTTCCTGTAAAAAACAACGCAAGCGACGGTTATGTCGGTACTGCGCCAGTCCATGCGTACAAACCCAATGGGTATGGTCTGTACCAGATGTCCGGCAACGTCTGGGAATGGTGCGCGGATTGGTTCTCTCCGGATTATCACAGGACGACATCAGCCGTTAATCCGATATACAGCAAGCAGACCGCCAGCCGATCCATGCGAGGCGGCTCCTATCTCTGCCATCGTTCTTACTGCAACCGCTACAGGGTGGCAGCTCGAAGCTCCAATACGCCCGACAGCTCGACGGGCAATTGCGGCTTCAGGGTCGTGCGCGACGTCTAACGCATACTATTTATTGCCAAACCTCTCTTACGCGAAACTGCGGAATAGAGGTTTTTTCGTTTTATAGGAAATGATGAAACTACTCCTTCCGCCGATAATCGGAAGGATTAACGCCGAACATCGCGGTAAATTGCTTCGTGAAATAGAAAGGGCTCTGAAAGCCGACCTGGCCGGCAATCTCGGACACTAGCGATGGGGTATGCTTCAGCAGCCTCGCGGCATGCTTGAGCCGCAGCTTAAGCAGCGTCTCCAAAACGGAGTCCCCCGTCTGTTCCTTGAACAAATGCGAGAAGCGGGACGGCGAAAGCGCCACGCGCCTGGCCAAGGCCGGAATGGTGTGAGCAACGTTCAGGTTGTCGATCATATAATTCAGCGTATCGGCGATCCGTTCATCCAGCCGTTGCTCCGTCGTAACCGCGTGCTGGGCCAGATGAATAAGCACTTCCTCCAGCGCGTTAAGGGAAAGCAGCTCGGCATGGCGTCCCGTATGCCGGTTTTCGCGAACCAGCCGAAGAAAAGCGCTTTTCATTCGTATGAAGGTTGAAGATGTGCCCAAGGAAAAAGTCATGATGCGACTCCCGTTCTGCGGCATGCGCAGAAGCTCAAGCCAGCGAAGCTCCGGGATAAAATGAACCCAAACAAAATCCCAATAACCATGCTCAGGCGCGTAGTAATGATGGGGCGTTCCCGGCGGAATCAGTATAATATCTCCATCCGCAGGCATAAAGACCTCATCTCCCAGCCGGTATTCGCCCACGCCGCCTAACGTCAACGTCAGCAGCCAATCGCGAGTCCCTTCCGGACGAATGACCTCGTATCCATACGTCTCTTGGAAGTGGCCGGAGACCAGGACGCCGGGCGGAGGAGTGAAAGTCGTTGCAGCAGGATTGTTATGGTTATCGGCCATTATCGTTATTCCCCCTCTTGGTTCGAAATTCTATAATGAAACCATGAAGAAAGCAATATTGAATTGACAATCATGGATCCGCAAACGGAGGGGAAGAGATATGGAGAAGCAGGTTCGTATATTAAGCGAAGAGCAAATGCAGCAATTTGTAGAGGAAGGTTTTATTATTGTGAAAGGGCTGTTCCAGCCGGAAGAGCTCGCCGAAATATCGGATACATTTGAGAGAATCGGCCAGAATCCAGTGCCTGGATTTTTTGAACCCGATATGGAGGCAGGGACGGAGGATCCGCTGAAGCGCTACCCGCGCGTCATGCAACCGCACCGGTTCAACGATACCGCGAAGAAGTATATGCTTCATGCGCCTGTTATGGCAGTGCTGCGAGAGCTGTACGGCGAGGAAGCGTTAGCCGCGCAAAGCATGTTCTACTACAAGCCGCCAGGTTCGAGAGGACAGGCGCTGCATCAAGACAACTTCTACCTGCAAGTGGAGCCGGGCAATTGCATAGCCGCATGGACCGCAGTGGACGCTGCGGACATGGAGAACGGCGGACTGCTGGTTGTGCCGCGCACGGGGGAGCATGAGATCAGCTGTCCGGAGCTCGCGGATTCTGCGGAGTCGTTTACAACCCATTATGTAAAGCCGCCCAAGGACCGGGCTGTCGTGCCGGCGGTCATGGATCCGGGCGATGTTCTATTTTTTAATGGCAACCTGATTCACGGTTCCTACCGGAACAAGACGAAGGACAGATTCCGCAGAGCGTTTATCTGCCATTACGCCAATGCATCCGCGTCCCGTATAAGCGGCTTTTACCGTCCGTTGTTCCGCGAGGACGGCACTTCCGTCGATCTTGAGTTAAACGAAGACGGCGGACCTTGCGGCGTGGAATTCGACAAAGCTTATCCGCACTAATCGTACGGTTGCGAAAAAGGAGGACTTACAGTGAGATTGCTTACGTATCAATCGCTGTGGGGTATGGAAGGAAAGATGACGGAGAAGCTGGAAGCGGCCAAAGCAGCCGGTCATGACGGCGTCGAGACGGTGCTGCCGTCCGCGGACGAGGCAACGTTATTTAAAGAAACGCTGGAACGGCTCGATCTGCGGTTTATAGCGCAAATCCATACAATCGGCGATCATCTCGCTAGTTTCGGCGAGCTGGTAGAGCGGGCAGCTGATTTCCGTCCCGTTCTCATCAACGCCCAAAGCGCAAGAGACAGCATGAGCGAGTCCGAGCAAGATGCCTTTTACGAAGGCGCGTTAAGGATCGAGAAGCAATTCGGCATACCGGTCGGTCATGAGACGCATCGCAGCAGACCCTTGTTCACGCCATGGACGACGGCCAGGTTGCTCCGCCAATTCCCCGAGCTGAAAATTACAGCGGATTTCAGCCATTGGGTAAACGTCTGCGAGTCGCATCTGCAGGATCAGGAGGAGAATCTGTCTTTCGCGATTGAGAGAACGGTTCATATCCACGGAAGGATCGGATACCCCCAAGGCCCGCAGGTGCCACATCCTGCAGCAGACGCGTTCCAGGGGGAGCTGGAGCTGTTTACCGGCTGGTGGCGCCGTATGCTGCTGCCACGCAAAGAGCGGGGGGAAGCATTCGCGACATTTACCGCGGAGTTCGGTCCTCCGGGTTATATGCCGATCCATCATGAAACGGGCGCTCCCGTCGCCGATCTGCAGGAAGTGAACGACTGGATGACAACCTATATGAAGCAGCTCTATAAAGCTTGGAGCCTCTGAGAGGATCATAGCAAGGCGCCATCCTAGACGATCTGTGAAATATAATAAGCCCCGCCTGGCGCTAACGCCGGGCGGGGCTTACGGCCGTGGAGGTTGTTACTTCATCTCCGCCAGCCAATTCGTAAGATTAATCAGTTCTTCTTCCGTAATCTTGCCTTCGAAAGATGGCATTCCGCCGCTTTTGCCTTTTAGTACGGTCTTGTAGATCTCTTCTTTGCTTCTCAAGCTGCCGATATTCGCAAGCGCAGGACCCATAGCGCCTTGGTACTGATCGCCGTGACATCCCATGCAGTTGCTCTTGTAAAACGCTTCGGCAGTTGCAGCATCCACAGGCGTATCGGGAACGGTAAACTGCTCCTCAGCTACGTGCTCCTCTTTCTCCGGGAGATTAAACGTGAGCAGGTATACGGCCAACAGGCCAGCTACTCCGAGCAATGTTGCCATAATCCACTTATGCATGCCCCATAACCTCCTTCCCTGACAGGCTCACCTAAATTCAGATTCTAGCACTTATTAGCTATTTTTTCAAGAAGCAGCACGGACTATACACAGCTAGGGAATAAGGTTTTTTAATTTGTCAAACATTGTTCATATTTGACCCGTTTCATGAAAGAAAACCGCCGTCAGCCCAGGCTGATCGACGGTTTTCCATGAGCGGGCGGGAAGGCTTAAAACATTATTGTCCGATCCCTTTATCCTTTTTGAATTGCTCCCATTGCGCATTGATTTCGTTGTCGAACTTCTCTTGACCGGATGCGACCAGCTTGGCCCGATATTCCGGCAATACTTTGGACGGATCGACGGATCCGGATTCCAGCGCGACACGATATTCGTTGTTGATGGCCGTAATATTGGCCACTTCCGCCTTCATGTTTTCTTCGTTGACACCGAAGCCGCTGGATGCAGGGACGATGGCGCTATCGTTGAGCTCGATCGTTTTTTCCCAAGTGTCCGGTGCTTGACCCGGCTTTAAGTAAGCATTGAACTGGTTGCCGAATACCCAGTCGCCGTTAGGCGCATAACCGGAATCCTTGATCGGCTCGATGAACTTGTCGTCGATTTTCGTATAATGTTTGCCTTCGATGCCGTTGCAGATCAGATTGTACAAGTAGGGGTCCGTGTTGAGCAGGTTAATGAGCATAAGGGCGCGTTCCGCGTTTTTGGAACCTTTGTTAATGACATGCATGGCGCTGGCAATTCCCGTGAAGTAGCTGTCCGCGATCGGCGCGTAGACGACTTCGTTGCCGCCATTTACGGCCATTTCGCCAACTTCGCCGCCTGGCTTGGAGGTGAATTCAAGGCCGACGGCTACGTTGCCTTTAGCCTTGAGATCGTTAATATTTTGGATGATAGGCGCATCTTCATTAATATAACCCGCTTGATACCAGGCGCGCATCGTATTATAATAATCCGTTTTGCTGTCAAGCGCTTCCAGACCGCTCACCATCTTTAGCATCGGATCGTCTTTTTTGTACGTCACGGACATGCCCTCGCCAACCTCGTCGCGGTTAGCATACAGTCCCCACGAGTTTTGTGCAAGACCAAGCGGGATGATGTCCGGTTCGTTCTCCTTAAGTTGCTTCAGGAACGGCTCGATATCCTTGTAGGTTTGAATGGAAGCCAGGTCCAGGCTGTATTTGTCGACGAAACGTTTCTGAATGACCAAGCTTTTGGTTTTGGCGGCGACCTGATAGATCGGGAAGCCGTATACCTTGCCGTCGACGGCGTTCATGTCCGGCCAGAATTTGTCCGGAATATTGGAGCGGGCTTCCTTGGCATACGTGTTGATCATGTCTTCGGTAATCTCGAGATAAGCGCCGCGGTCGATGTATGGTTGATAGTTGCCGAGCCAGCCCTTGGAACTCCAAGCGATGTCGAAGTTTTCGCCCGCGGCGAGCATGGCGTTAAGCTTCGGCTCGTATTCATCGAACGTAAGCGGTCTCAAGTCGACGGTGGCGTTGATTTTTTCTTTCAGATATTTGTTGATTTCATCATTGACCAGCTTCTGATCCGGACCTGGATTCGAGGCTACGGGATAGATGAAAGTCAGCTTCGCATCAGGCAGGGATGGAATCTCCGAAGCAGCTGAGGTGGGATCGGTGCCGGCGCTTGGCGCATTCGTTGCTGCGGGAGCGTTGTTCGTATTGGAGCAGGCGGCCAGCAAGCCTAAGCTGAGGACGAGAGGAACCCATTTGCTCCAGACGGTCGTTTTTTCTTTTTTCACGTTGAACCCTCCAATGTATGTTTTCTATATTTGGCACAATAGTCGTCCCTTATCCTTTCAAGGAACCTACTGTAATACCCTTCACGAAATATTTCTGGAAGAAAGGAAAGATGACAAGCATGGGACCGCCGGCTAGAATAGCCATAGCCATTCGGACGGACATGGTCGGGAAGTTCGCGAAGGCCAGCTTGTCGGCCACCTGGGCCAGCGGCGAGTTCGCAAGAAACTCGATCTGCGTCAGGATGCGAACGAGCAGAAGCTGCAACGGCACGAACCGGTCATTGTCGATGAACAGCAGCGCGTTGTACCATTCATTCCAATAGCCGAAGGAAATGAATAGCCCCAATGTGGCCAGAGCCGGCGTGGACAAGGGAAGAATGATCGTAAAGAAGATCCGGATTTCCCTGGCGCCGTCCACTTTGGCGGATTCGATGATCTCCTTGCCGATCTTGTCGAGGAACCCCTTCATGATCATGATATTGAACGGACTTAGAAGGGCCGGGATAATAAGGGCCATAAGCGAGTTCTTTAGATGCAGATATTGCGTCATTAAAATGTAGAATGGAATCAGGCCGCCGTTGAACAGCATCGTAAAAAAGATATAAAACGTAATCGGCCGGTTGTAACGGAAGTCGCGGCGCGAGATGGGATAGGCGGTCATCGCCGTCAGCAGGAGCGAAGTAACCGTTCCGATGACGGTTATCATAATGGTGACCAGGTAACCGCGGATCAGCGGATCCGGCTGTGCGAACGTGATGCGATACGCTTCCAGCGACCATTCCTTAGGAATGAACTGGTAGCCGTTTTGCACAAGGCTGTTCTCCGAGGTCAAGGAGATGACAACGACCAGGACGAACGGCAGGGCGACCATCAAGCACAGAATCATCAAAAATAGATTGATGCAGCCGTTCATGATGTTGAATCGTTTGGCGGTAGGCATCGCTGTGTTGCTCCTTTCTTAGAATAGTGCGCTGTCCCGGTCGATCCGGCGCACGATGAAGTTGGCCGTGATGACGGTAACGAATCCGACAACCGATTGCAGGAAGCCGACGGCTGCCGCGGAGTTGATGTCTCCGAGCTTCGTGAGCGCCCGATAGACGTAGGTGTCGATAATATCCGTAGTCGGGAAGTTCGGCCCGACGTTGTTCGGCACGAAGTAATGCAAGCCAAAGTCGCCTCTAAAGATGTTGCCGAGCCCCAGGATAAACAAAATAATGATAAGCGGCTTTAGAAGCGGCAGGGTGATGCGCCACATCATCTGAATGCGGGAAGCGCCGTCAAGCCTCGCGGCTTCGTAATATTCGGTGCTGATGCCGGTAATGCCGGCATAATACACGAGAGTCGAAAAGCCGATTCCCTTCCATAAGGCGACGATCGGCAGGATAAATATCCATGGCGTCGTCTCCAGATACCACTTGTGCGGATCCATCCCGAACCAGGCAAGCATGGTGTTGAGGTAACCCGCCTTATGATCGAGGAATGCGGAGGTAATATATCCGACGAGTACGAACGAGATGAAGTAGGGCAGAAACAACGCAGTTTGATAAATTTTGACGAGCTTCCCGTGCAACTCGTTCAGCAGCAAAGCAAGCAGCAAGGCGGCAACGGTTCCGAGAATGATATACGTCACGTTATACAGCAAGGTGTTGCGAATAATGCGGAAGGCGTCCTGGGCTTTGAACAGAAACTCGAAGTTGTCGAGTCCGACCCACTTGCTTCCAAAGATGCCTTGGTCGTACCTGAAGTACTTGAAGGCGAGAATGAGTCCGACCATCGGGATATACGCGATTACGAGCTTATATAGAATGCCCGGCAAGGAGAGTGCTAGCAGCTCCCGATTTTTGATTATCAGCTTCCATTCCTTGTACAGCCGGTTGGCCACTTTAGGATCTCCTCCGTCCTTTGTATCGATTGGTGTGCGGCGTCGTCGCTGAAGCCATCTTGCCACGGGAAGAGCCAGGCTGAATAGAATAGAGTTTGCGAATAGCTGTATTGCCGAAGTGTACATTTTTCGATTCTCTGCAATTCCGCAGGAAATACAATGACGGCGCGGATACAAGAGACTTTATGACAGCAAAAAAAAGACCTTCCGCGGCCGATTGCCGGCCGGGAAGGTCCGAGTTGCAGGAGTTGCTTCGTTATCGCTTGCGGTCAGGTTAACGATTTTTTCATCCGGTATTCCTTCGGCGTGGTGCCGACCTTGCCCTTAAAGAGGCGGAAGAAGTAGCTTTGATTCGCGTAGCCGCATTTGTCCATAATTTCCGAGATCGTATAGCTGTCTCCCTCCAAAAGCTTCTGCGCATGGTTAAGACGCACCTCGTTCATGTATTCCGTAATGGACATGTTGTAGCTTTCCTTAAACAGCTTGCCGATATAGGCGGAAGACAGCTTGACCGTGCTCGCGATAGACTGCTGACTAAGATTGATGTCGGTGAAACGCTGCTCGATCAGCTCTTTTACCGTCTCCAGCATCATCTCGTTGCGCTCCATATTGGCGGGGCGTTGCCCTTCGCAAATTTGGCTGCATACCGAGAGGAGGGAGAGATACATCTCCGTAAGCGTCTCCTTCTCTTGCAGGAGCTGATGCAGGTTCTCCATATCGATCGTAAAGGCGACAATTCGATTGTCATTGATTTCTCCCGCTACGTTTTTCAGTTGGAAAGCCAGGTTGGATACGGCACGAATCATGTCATCGTAATTGTAGCCCGCGATTAGGGTAAACGCCTTCTCCAATTCGCCTCCGGCGTTCGTCAAGTGACCTTTCTTGAGCGCTTCGGTCAGCTTTCGCGTCACACCATCAGGGAGATCGGACTGCTTGCCGGCCAGATTGCCGCGTACATCCTCTGACGAGATGATGGACTTGTGGCCTTTTACGAGCTTGTATTGGCACAAACGCAGCGCCTGCGCATACGCGGAGGAGAGCGAAGGAAACTGCGAGATAGGGTCGCTGATGCCGCAAGTTAGCGACAGCCCGTAATACCGGTCGATTGTATCTTGTACCTCGCGCAGCATGCCTTTGACGCCCTCGATTGCAGCAGCATCTTCTTGCCGCACTTTGGACAAAATGAGTACGAAGTGATCGCCTCGCATCTCTGCCGCCTCGCAAGGGTACGACTTGCCCATGATCTCGGCAGCGATATTGACGATCGCGAAGTTGTAGAGCAGCTTGGACGAGTTGCTGACCTTGCCGTCGTAAGCCGCGAAGTGATCGAACTTCAGCACGCAGACCAGCAGACCGTCCATGGCTTTAATGTTAAGATTATGTTTTTCGATCAGATGCTGCATATCGGCATGGGAGAACAGAAGACTATCGGTAAGAAACCTTCTGACATAATATTTGCTTACGATCTGCCCGGAGCTGATCTCTTTAAGCTGGTCCGACAGCTGCTTCACGTTTTCGCTCATGAGACCAAGCTCGTCGCCGGCTGCCGGCTCGTTTTTCCGATCGGTCGCAGCCAGATAAGGCCTGATTTGCTTAAGCATGTTTTCGATTGGATTATAGAGCTTATAGGATAACCCGATCGATACGGCGATGGCGAACAGCAGGAAGATGCCGGAGATCGCCAGCGATCCGTTGCGCGATTTGGTTACTTCCGCCATAAGCTGCTTATAGTCCTGTATATAGAGAATCGTCCAGGTTCCCAGGCTGTCATCCATATACGTAACCATGCTTTTCCTGTCCGCAACCTCTCCGATGACGAATCCCGATGTCGTTCCGCCCTGCGCTACCTTGTCCGCATGAACGAGTTGCGTCAGCAGGCTCTGATTCTCCGCGCCCGTGTAGCTTGCGCCGGCATCGGATGTCAACAGGGAACCGTCCTCCGTTTGAATATAGACTTCCCCGAGGTCGCGCCCGCTCGTTACGTTCATCTTCTTTAGACTGTCGAATACCCAATCCGACTTAATGAACAGGATAATAGCCGATTGCGTTTCTGAGAACGATTTCAACGAATCGGTGACAATAAATGCGAACGTATCGATCCGGTTTACGCTGCCGTTAAGACTCATGGGAATAAGTCGGTTGGTGGGATGCGGCCGGTCGTTGATCAGCGCTTTCCGAATACGCTCCTTCGTTATGCCCCCGTCAAGCATAAAGTTGACGCTGGTGCCGTACAGCTCTGATTGCGACTTGTTGTAGATGACCATGGAATCCAGGAACGAGGTGCTCTCCATAATATTGGCCATCTGCCTGTGGCCCCTGATGAGATCCATCTTGGGCAATTCCGTGCTGAACATAAGCGGGATCAGGAAGTTGTCGCGGTAAACGAAATTGGAAAGTCTGGAGATCATGTCGTTCATGTAGGCCAGATTATAGCGAATTTGCGACAGCACCTTAAGGTTGGAGTCTTCCTGGATGCGCTTGACGGTTCTCTCCAGCATATAGGTGTTGGTGATCGAAGACACGACCAGAACAAGCACCATCGTCGTCACGATGGACAGCATAACCCGCTGCAAATACTTTTTGGACTTATAGAAGCCGAACACGACTTTCATGGTATTCAAGCCCCCCGAGCATAGGATGAGTAGGTCGTTACATCACACGGGATACGACTGCCTGGGACCGAATTCGCCGAGCGCAATGTCCTGCCAGCCAAGCGAATAGGCCGGAGATTCTGCTTGTAGCCGATAATCGCCGGCGGCTCGGTCGACGAACAGGGGATCGCAGCATAGAGAAGCGGCATCGTAGCTGCCCTCCCTGAGAGTGCGCCATTGCGACCATTCGTAAACGTTCCGTCCCAGTTCGTCGGGACCTTTTGGCGCAAGAGGAAGCTCTCCGGCAATTCGGCAAGGCTCTCCGTTCCGCCAATACAGATTTCGGTCGGCGGAAGCGAACCGTTCGTCGGTGTAATTGACAAAATAATAAAGGTTTCCCGAATTATAAACGATATTGGAAGCGATTTCGATATCTTTATTTTGCTCTCCGGCCATTTCCTGCGAGCCGATGCCCGAGATCGCCATGGGATTATCGACAAGCAGGTTGTTGAAGATGCGATTGCCGATCCCCTTGGAGAAGATCAGCATCCACAGTTTCCCTTTACCTGTGCTGTATAAACCTCGAATGACGTTATTGCAGACGGTAAAGTCGTCTGCCGCATCGTCGAGATAGATGCCGAATCCAAAAGAGAAATGAATGCCGCTGTCATGAAGGTCATTGTTCGTAATGATATTGCCCCGTCCGACGCCCCAAGCCTCGATCATGCCTCCGTCCTGGCTGTCTTCCATCACGCTTGAGATATCGTTGCCCGCAATGAGGTTATCCCGCGTGTGGAGGAAATCCCAGTGATTTTCCCAGGTTACCGTCAAGCCGTATATTTCGGCGGGCATCTCGCCGTACCTCAGCCCTTTCATGGAAATCCCGTATCTCGGCATATGGGAGATGCGATTATGCGCGATCAAGTTATGTCCGCTTTGGTAGAGCAAGATGCCGCAGCCATGGCCGACAAGCTCGCCGCCATGCTCGATGTAATTGTTCGTAATGGCATGATGGCCGTTCCGGTCGGCAGCAGCGGGGCCGGAAAACACACCTTCGCCCGGCGCATATCCGCTAAGGCTGATGCCGATATGCCCAAAGCTTGCAATGATGTTGCCGTCCATTCTGATGCCGGCTGCATCCCTGTCGAGATAGATGCCGCAGCTTCCCGATTGCAGCAGCCTGCAGCGTTCGATCCGTATATTCGCCGCGTTTCTCATATAGATGAGTCCTTCGCGATGCTTATCCCGCTCTACGTTATTCTCCATCATGCGGTATTCCGGGAAAAAATCCGTACATGAAAACGTCAGATCGGAGAAGGTGATCCCCGAGACGGGAAGTTCGGGACTGGAGCCCTGTATTTGCAATATTCGCTTTATTGCCGGCGCAATGATCGTCTGTTCATTGGGATCCGCGCTGCTGTCCGCCGGCCAATAATACACGTATCCCTGGGATTCGTCGATGCAGAATTGGCCCGGTGCCCTCAAAAATGCAAGCGAGCCCTGAATATAAAATCTCGAACCTTCGCCGATCGGCCAGGAAGCGGGACTGCCGAAGGAGAGGTATCGGTTGGCTGCGTCGTAATGAACGGCTGTTCTCGTCTCCGAGAACCAATTCCATTCTCCTTCCCCGGGCCATACAAAGACGGACAAGCGGCAATCGCCCGCGGGGAGCTCCGGAGCTTCGCCTTCTTTTAACGTGATGCCTAGTCTATGATCGTGTAGGGGGGTGGTTGGAGTATCCGTCTCATAATAGCCAACAGACGGCAGGCGTGCTTGAAGGACGCGACGACCATCGGCATACAAAGTTGAAGGGACGTAGCCGAGATCATAGGACGCTCGCCAAATCCCGTCTTCCATCCGCTCCCACCCCGTAACGGCTTTGCCGCCCGTAATGACGACCTCTTCTCCTGGATAAGCGCGGTAAGTGACGGGACACTCCGGAGTGCCGGAATCTCTTTCGTCAAGCGATAACGGTTCTGACCGTTCATAACAACCGCCCCGAATATAAACGGTAACAGGTTTGAGCAGTCCGGCTGCGGTAAGGTTTCGTATTTCTTGCACGGCGCGGTCCAAACTTCCGAACGGCTCTTTCACAGTACCGTTTCCGTCCCGGTCGCTGCCATCCGTCGCCACGTAGATCGTCCTGGTCATCGCGATCTCATACCCCCTTTGATCTGTCTCTTCAACTATAGTTATATATGGGGTAATGGCGGGCTGCAAGAGTATTCCAATAATGTACACTGAATCGGTTTTTTCACAGTAGCTCCCGCCTAGGGCACCATATTAACATTACGATCGAATAGAAGGGGTGGCTAAGGAGTTGCTTATGAGGAGATGGAGAAAATTTGCGATTAAATGTCAAGTTGAGGCTCAATCCGGGGGTATTCGACAAAACTTCTCATCGGATGACAAATGATGTCCGTTTACGAATCCGCCCGACGTTAGTATAATGAACTCGGGTACATACCAATGTTGGGCGGAAAGAGGGTTATGATATGGTAGAAAGCAAAAGTCGCGCAGTCGTGCTCGATGTTTGCGATATCCTCGACCGGCTTGGCATCAGCTGGGAGTCCATCGCGCATCTGATCGAAGTCGGCAAGGAACCCGCTAGTAGCCTGTCCGATCCGAATGTGCAGCTCGCTCAGAACGAATGAAAGCAATGAAACGCTGCGTCTCGTCCGGCGTTAGCTTGCGACCATCTATGGTCAGCTCGTAACGGCTTTCAATTTGATCGTCGGCCAACTCGACGCGGTTTAAAAATTCCGTTATATGATGTGCGGGGTCGGTTGCCACATGCTGCGTACGGCCCATAAGATCGTCAAATGACACTCGGAACAAATTGGCCATCTTCGTCAAAATCTCGAAGTCCGGCTCCCTGCGATCCGTCTCGTAATGGGACAGGGACGCTCTCGTAATGCCCAACAGCCCGGCCAGCGTCTCCTGGTTCATTCCCCTCTTTTTGCGGAGCTCCGCGATTCTCTTTCCGTATCTTGCCATCTGCATTGGCTCCTCCTTAGTCCGCGAGACCCATGTCGTTGCCATTTATTATAGCAGAAAATGATACAAAAGGTATATTATTGTCCTCTTTCTGTCCGCGAAAATAATTTTTGAGTGTCTATATCGCTTTGTCGCTAGCCCTCATCCATTAACCCCGTTGCCAGGCATAATCGATAAAAATAGTGTGCCCCCTTGACTTGATTCCGAAGTCGGTGATCTAAATAATCGCTTGCCTCGCGGGCGATTCGAAGCGCATTTCCGATATGATTATGGTTAAGCTGGACCATGACCTCGCGAATGACGTCCAGCGGGTGATTAGCCGCACGGAGCGTTCGAATAATGGAGATTTGCCGGACATGCATGCCAGTCATGCAGCGATATCCGTTATCCTCGCTGCGAGGAATCTCCAATAATCCTTCCTTCTCCCAATGGCGAATTGCGGTGCTGGGCACGCCTGTAAGCTCCGACGCTTCGCTGATCGTCATTTTGCCGCGCCCGCCTCTCCGGTCGACCTCGGACAAGTCTTCCTTCTCCAACAGTTCAATCGTTCTCTCGGCAATTACTTTGTCCTCGTGAAGCGCTGCCTGGCATTTGTTGATCAGCCACATCGACTCGTGCATACGTTTCTGGATGATAAGCGACATCGCTTGCCTTACCGTATCCATGCCGTAGCCGGGATACATGGCGCGAATGCAAGCGAAGTAGGCGTAATGTTCGTCCGTATAGAGCCGATATCCGCTCGGCGACCGTTCGGGCGGAGGCACGATCCCCCAGCTCTCGTAGTGCCTCAGCGCGCTTGTGCTAATTTGGAGACTTTTGGCGATTTGCAGCGGCTTCCAGATCCTGATTTGTCCCATCAAGCTCACCCTTTCTATTCGCCGTCGTTGAACCTTCATTTAATACCTTAAAGTATTTTGACGGATTGATGGTCAATAAACGGCGTTATTTCATCCATTATACGCTCAAAGCTTCGGACTTGCATGAATGTTGTAGAATGATGGGGTTGGATCAAAATCGGACTGGGAGGCAAAAGAATGAGCGGTATGATTAAGATTAAAGGCGCGCGTGAAAACAATCTGAAAAATGTTTCGTTGTCCATCCCGAAGCATAAGTTGATCGTCGTAACCGGACCTTCCGGCTCGGGCAAATCGACGCTCGCCATGGATACGCTCCAGCGCGAATGCCAACGGCAATATATGGAGTCGATGGGGCTGGTGTCCGATAACGTGGGCAAACCAAAGGTCGAGGGGATTGAGGGCCTCTCGCCATCCATCAGCGTCGGGCAGCATCAGACCAATCGCAACCCGCGTTCTACGATCGGGACGGCTTCCGATATCTACACCCTCATGAGAATCGTATATGCGAAGCTGGGGCAACGACCCTGCCCGAATTGCGGCGAGAACGTCGCCAGCGTCATTGGACAAGCGGAATCGCCAGCGGGGCTATGGGAAGACGACAACGGAGGAGACGATGCCGTGAGCTGTGGCGCCTGCGGTCATTCGCTGGACAGGCTGACGATGTCCCATTTCTCCTTCAATAAGCCGGAAGGAGCCTGCGAGAGCTGCGACGGACTCGGACATGTATCGACGCTTAACATGGAGGCGGTGTTCGATAGCAACAAAAGCTTGCGGGAAGGGGCGGTTTCCATCTGGTTCGATGCCTGGGCCGATTACAATATCGCCACGCTTAAGGCAGCGGCGAAGCATTACGGCATTGCATTCGACGAGAATCAGCGCCTTGCGCTATACGATTCCGCCGCGCTTGATCTTTTGTATTATGGGGTCGAAAGCGAAGCATTCGCTTCCCGCTTTCCCGACAAGAAGGCGCCGAAGACGGTGAGTCAAGGCAAATACGAAGGCGTCGTCACGGGCATATGGCGCCGGTTTAAAGAGAAAGGCGGCGAATCCGGCGAAGCGGCGCTGTTCGAGCAGCGGATTTGCGATAGCTGCCAAGGCGCGAAGCTCAAGAAGGAGAGTCTGCTTGTAAAAGTGAACGGACTGGCCATCCATGAAGCATCCTACGGTGCGCTGGGCAAGACGCTCGCCTGGCTGGAGGAGATGAGGGACGGTCTCTCCGACGACGAAGAGAAGCTCGTCGGAAGTCTGATCCATGACATGATCGTGAGAATCCGGCGGATTATTGAAGCAGGGCTCGGATATATGACGCTCGACCGCCAGATTGTGACGTTGTCCGGAGGAGAAGCGCAGCGGCTGAGGTTGGCTTCCATCATTGGCTCGGGTCTGACCGGCGTTCTGTATATTCTCGACGAGCCGACGGCGGGATTGCATCCCAAGGATACGGGAGGACTTATCGCGGTCATGAAGCAGCTGCGCGACCTTGGCAATACGGTGCTTGTGATCGAGCACGACGAAGAAGTGATGCGGGCAGCCGACCACATTATCGACATCGGTCCGGGAGCGGGCGCATTCGGCGGCAACGTTGTCGGACAAGGCACGCTCGAGGAACTCATGGAACAGCCGAAGTCGGTAACGGGCGCGTATTTCAGGGAGGAACTGGAGAAGGAGGGGGTGCTTTCGAATCGCCGCGAAGGGACGGGGCAATTTTTGACGGTTAGGGAAGCGACGCTTCGGAATTTAAAGCATGTCACGGCTTCTTTTCCGCTGGGGTGCCTGGTAGCGGTAACGGGCGTATCCGGCTCCGGGAAGTCGACGCTAGTGTTCGATCTGCTGGCGGAATCCGGTCCGGACAAACCTGCGCCGTCAGGGTGCAAGGCCATAACAGGCTGGGAGCATGCGGGCTCGCTCATCAAAGTGGATCAATCGCCTCTGTCCCGCATGCAGCGCTCCAATATCGCGACGTACACCGAGGTTTATACGCATCTGCGCAATTGGTACGCAAGCTTTCCCGAGGCAAAGAGAAGGAAACTGACGGCGAAACATTTTTCCTTTAATACGGCGGGCGGCCGCTGCGAGGGATGTCAGGGACTTGGCGTCGTGCCGATCCATATGCATTTCCTGCCGGAGATCGAGGTGCGATGCACGGCATGCAAGGGACGGAGATTCCAGGACGAGGTGCTGGCCGTCACACACGAAGGATACAGTATATCCGATCTGCTGGATCTTTCTATCGAAGAAAGTCTGGCCGTGATTGGCGATCTTGCCAAGATCGGCGATACGCTTAAGCTGCTCTGCGAGGTAGGTCTTGGTTACTTGAAGTGGGGGCAGTCGCTCAGCACCCTGTCTGGGGGAGAAGGGCAGCGCATCAAGCTGGCGAAGCATCTGGGCAAGGGGACGGGCAAGCATGCGGTCTATCTGCTTGACGAGCCGACGACCGGCCTGCATCCTGGCGATGTCCGCAGGCTGATGGTGCTGCTTAACAAGCTGGTGGACGCGGGCAATACGGTTATTGTCGTCGAGCATAATATCGACGTTGTCTGGCAATGCGATTACGTCATCGACATCGGCCCGGAAGGCGGAGCGGCGGGGGGCAGCGTCATGGCGCAAGGAACCCCCGAACAGGTTGCCGCAATCGAAGCTTCCCACACGGGACAGTTCTTAAGAGACCGATTGCACTAATCGTGCCGCGTGCGGCTACAGCCGCTCTCGCAATACGTTCTCGACCTTTGTTAGATGCGTCCCGATTAATCGGGACGCTTCTTCGGCATTTCCGGCGGCGATCGCTTCGTAGATCCCTTCATGTTCCTCCAGCAAGCGGACCGCGGTCGACGTCTCCTGGTAAAACCAAAGCTCCCGCGTCTGTCCGATCGTGCGGCCAAGCCTTTCCGCCAGAGAATCCATTAAGCCGGACAGCAGCGAATTATGCGAAGCGGCAGCAATGGCGGCATGGAAAGCGACATCGGCTTGTTCTCCCGCCGCGGTATCGTCTCTCTCCAGCGCTTCGCGCATCGTGCCGAGGACGGCTTGCAATGCGGCGAGGTCTTCATCCTTGCGATTGCGGGCGGCAAGTGTCGCCGTGCCGGTCTCCAGCACCTTGCGCACCTCCAGCAGTTCCATCATGGAGGCGGCATCCTTAAAGGGATCGGCGCCGTCCTTGCGCTCGCTGGGAAGCTCCTTCTTTACGAAGGTGCCGCCCCCATGGCGAATGTCGAGCCAGCCCATCGCTTTAAGGGCGCTAAGCGCTTCGCGAACGGTCGACCGGCCGACGCCGAACGAAGAGGACAGTTCAACCACGGACGGCAGTTTATCGCCCGGCTTCCATTCTCCCTCGCGAATTTTTGTCAAGAGGATACGGCTGACAATTTCGTGTCCCTTCTCTGTTTCGATTTTCATAATGCGCTACCTCCGTCATCTATTGGCAAGCCGTCGTAATAGCTTTTTGAAATTAGGTCTGTATTTTAATATAAGCATAAGCTATAATGATTGAAAAGTCATCAGATGACCTGATCTATATTACGGATTGGAAAACGGAGGTAGCATTTTATGAATGCCGAACTGATTGAAGGACTGCGCGCCATTGTCGGCGAACGCCACTATCGCAATGATCCCGAGGCGCTGGTCGCCCACTCGTATGACGGAACCCCCATGCTGCAAAGCCTGCCGCAGGGCGTCATCTATCCTGAATCTACGGCGCAGGTATCCGCAATTATGAAGCTGCTGTCCAAACACGGCGTTCCGCTAGTAAGCCGCGGCTCCGGCTCCAACCTGTGCGGAGGGACCGTGCCGGTGGAGGGCGGCATCGTGATGGTCATGCATCGGATGAACCGGATTATCGAGACGGATACCGAGAACTTGACCGTAACGGTACAGCCCGGACTTATTACGGCCGAGCTGATCGCGCATGTGGAGTCGCTCGGACTGTTTTATCCGCCCGATCCCAGCAGCATGCGGATCAGCACGATCGGCGGCAATATCGCGGAATGCTCAGGCGGTTTGCGGGGATTGAAGTACGGCACGACAAAGGATTACGTCATCGGACTGGAAGCGGTACTGGCCAGCGGCGACATTATACGGACCGGCGGCAAGCTGATGAAGGACGTTGCCGGCTATGATCTGACGAAGCTGCTTGTCGGATCTGAGGGGACCCTCGCCATTATAACGGAGGCCACCCTCAAGCTGATCCCGCCGCCTCAGACCAAAAAGACGATGCTGGCCATGTACCGCGATCTGTACGGAGCCGCCCGGACGGTATCGCGCATTATCGAAAATCGTATCATACCGGCTACGCTGGAATTTATGGATAATCCGACGATTCGCGTGGTCGACGACTTTGCGGGCCTCGGTCTTCCCCGCGATATGGAAGCGATTCTGCTTATCGAGCAGGATGGCGATGCTGCATCGGTAGAGAGGGATATTGCGCGCATTCGCGAGATTTGCGCCTTGGAAGCGGCGGATCGCGTGGAGGTGGCCGAAAGCCGGGAGGAAGCGGAGAAGCTGCTGACGGCTCGACGCAGCGCCTTCACGGCGCTCGCGAGGCTTCGTCCGACGACGATTCTCGAGGACGCGACAGTGCCGCGCTCCCGGATCGCGGATATGGTGCTGCGCATTAACGAGATCGCCCGCAAGCATAACGTGACGATCGCTACCTTCGGCCATGCGGGAGACGGCAATCTGCATCCTACTGCGACGACTGACGCGAGAGACACGGAGGAGGTGCACCGGGTCGAAGCGGCTTTTGCGGAAATTTTCGAAGCGGCGATCGAACTGGGAGGCACCATTACAGGCGAACATGGCGTGGGACTCGTAAAGGCGCCATATCTGGAATGGAAGGTAGGAGCGCCCGGCATCGAGGTGATGAAGGGCATCAAGGCGGCCTTTGATCCACAGGGCCTGCTGAATCCTGGCAAGCTATTCGCGAAGGAAACGAGAAAAAGGGTGGTGCTGCAGCATGGCTAACGAAACCGTGATGAAGAAACCGGATATTCGGCATGCCAATCCGCTGGCGCAAACGCTGCTGAACAAGCTCGATTACGACCAGCTCACCAATTGCATGCGCTGCGGGTTCTGCTTGCCGGCATGCCCGACGTTCCGCGAGACGGGACTGGAGCCGGAATCGCCGCGCGGCCGTATCGCCCTGATGAAAGCGGTCGCCGATGGGGTAATGGATCCCGACCAGGTGTTCCAGGATCAGATGAACCATTGCCTGGGCTGCCGGGCTTGCGAGCCTGCTTGCCCCGCGGACGTCAAATACGGACAGCTGATCGAGCAGGCGCGCGACGCGATCGAGGATCACGCGGAGCATGGTTTGCCGGTGCGCGGACTTCGCCGAGTCATGTTTAACGGTGTATTCCCGAATCGCGGCAAGCTTAAGCTGCTGGGAGGAGCTATGAGCTTTTATCAGAAGTCGGGTCTTCGGAAGTTTGCTCGAGGTACGGGCCTGATGAAGATGTTCCCCAAGCATCTCCAGGAGATGGAGGCGATTCTGCCGGATGCATCCTCGAAGGGCGTGGTGGAGCGGCTTGGGACCTTCTACCCCGCCAAGGGAGAAGCGATTGCCCGCGTAGCGTTGTTCCGGGGCTGCATTATGGATGTCATGTTCGCTGGGACGAACGTCAATACGGTAAAGCTGTTGTCGGAGGCGGGCTTCGACGTCGTCATCCCGGAGACGCAGGGATGCTGCGGCGCCTTGCATGCGCATAGCGGAGAGATGGACGGCGCTCGCGAGCTTGCAAGGACGAACGTGCGCGTATTCAAAGAGGCCGGCGTGGACTATATCGCCTCCAATGCGGGAGGCTGCGGCGCGCTTCTGGTGGAATATGATCATCTGCTAGGCGAGGATGTCGACAGCGATGTGCGGGAAGCTGCGCAATGGTTCGCAAAACGAGTCAAGGATGTGAGCCAGCTTGTGGTGGAAAAGGGGAGAATCCCCGCGTTCGCCGAACTTGCTGCGGAAGGCGGGCAAGGCACGGTTACCTACCAGGATTCCTGCCATCTACGCAACGTGATGAAAGGATCTTCCGCGCCGCGCCAGCTCATGCGAAGCGTGGAAGGCGTTTCCTACGTAGAGATGAAGGAAGCCGACCGCTGCTGCGGCTCTGCAGGCATCTACAACGTGACTCAGCCGGAGATGGCTGGCCAGCTCCTGGAGCATAAGATGGAGCATGCTTGCCAGACTGGAGCGAGCTATATGCTGACAAGCAATCCGGGCTGCCTGCTCCAGATGAAGCATGGGATCGAAAAGCACAAGCCGCCTTTCCGCATGGAGGCCATGCATATCGTGGACTACTTGTATGACCGGATACTTCCATCAAAGAAATAAAAAAGCCAGCCGTACCGACGTTTTAATCGGAACGGCTGTTTTTTATATCAATAGTATAAGTTTTCGAGCATTCGAAAACCGAAATTCGATTTGGCGATAAATCCTACCTTATGCTTCCGAAGCGGCTTTGCTTTGCAAAGCTGGAGGTCGCCCATCGCTGAAAGCCTTCGATAGAGGATTTCTAAAATGATTGGAGAGGGAGTGCTGGTGCTGAAGTGCTGGTGCCAGTGTGCGCCCTTGGAAACTTACACAAACGGTACAATAATTGTACGAAAATACACAATTCAGATGAGGGAAGAGCAAGTTATTCGTACATTTGTACATATATACACAAATATTGATTCAAAGAAGTCCCAAACGAAGATAGGAGGCAAGAATTTGTGTATATTCGTACAATTTGTTGTGCAGAGGCTCCATTTGTTTGAGAAATTGCACTAGCGTTGCATTAATGTTCCCATGCTCGCATCGCAACTAAACAACGTGCTGAAATTCACAAAGTTTTTCGTTGCC